>NZ_JBHTST010000010.1:0-99123 GCF_042794995.1 Streptomyces sp. NPDC056503 | reverse complement strand
CCAAGCAGCAGAGTGCCGAGCAGCAGGTCTCAACGCATCAACAACTGTCCCTTTTCATCCGTACGCGGGTGGGGACGTTCACGTGTACGCCGACAGAAGGTCGACAAGCTCCTCGACCAGGCCCGCAAGCGCGCAGAGAAGAACCAGACCACGGGCAAGTAGCTGTGCCCCGGGGCGGCCGACAGCCGCCAAGCATCACCGGCCGCCCCGGGCTCATCTCCCCTCCCACTCTTTCGAGCAGCAGGAGAACCCCCATCATGACCGAGCCTCTGCCGGAGGCGACGGTGGTCATCCTCGACGACCACCGCGCCGCCCGCACCGACACCGCGCCCATAGACCTCACCAAGTCCGCCGCCCCTGCTGAACCGGCCGAGACCGAGGCGGGTGAGAGCACGGGCGTCGACGTGATCGACCTTCCGGGTAATCCGCTCGCGGACTGGCTGACCGTCCCGGACGGGCCGATCCTGCCGGTGTGGGCCCGGTCGGTGAAGTCTCTGCGCGAGAACACCACCGCCCTGTGCCGCCTGGGGTGGTGGCACGCCCGCTACCACTCGGTCCGCCTCCCGAAGTACCTGTTCAAGACGGTGCTGCTGGCCGCCCGCGGCTTCTACCGGGCCGTGGTCGGCATCTGGCCGACGCTCTCCGCGCAGGAGCAGTCGGCGACCGTGAAGGCCCTCAAGGCCCAGTCCAAGCTGCGTCCCGAGGACATCGACCTGGCGGCCCGGCACCAGGCCGCCTACGCGGAGCGAACCCGGACACGCCAGTGGCGGTTCGGGATCGCCGCCGCCGGTGTCGCGGCCGCCGCGACCGGCATCCTGCTTGCCGACCCGCTCTTGCAGACCGGGATCGGCGCCGCCGTCACCATCCCCCTCGCCCACTTGGGGCGGGGCGAGGAGACGAAGCTTCTGGACCAGGCGGCGCCGCCGCTGCGGGTGGACATGTCCGCGCAGCAGCTCAACGACGCGCTGCGGGCCGCCGGCCTCCTCAAAAGCGGTGGCGGCAAGGACGAGAAGGACCTTCCGCGGGTTTCGTGCACGATGGGCCCCGTCCGCGACGGCCGCGGCTGGTCGGTGATCTTCGACCTGCCCCGGGGCGGCGGGAAGACCGCGTCCGACGTGCTGGCGAAGCGGGAGGTCATCGCGCAGGAACTCGGCGTGGACGAGATCCAGGTCATCATGTCCCGCGTCCGGGCTGCCAACGGCGGCAACGCCGGCCGCGTCTCCATGTGGGTGGCCGACGACGACCCGTACCTGGGCACGCCGAACCCGTCGCCGCTGGAGAAGGCCGAGAAGTTCTCCATCTGGGAGCCGGTCCCCTTCGGGCAGGACGCCCGCGGCACCCGCATCAACGTGCCGGTGATGTGGCAGTCGATGTTCTTCGGCGGTCTGCCCCGCCGGGGCAAGACCTTCACCCAGCGCCTGCTCACCGCCGCCGGCCTGCTCGACCCGTACGTGCGGCACTACGTCGCCGACGGCAAGGGCGGCGCCGATTGGATGCCGATGAAGGCCGTCGCCCACCGCCTGGTCATGGGCGCAGAGGACGACGCCATCGAAGCCCTGAAGGCCATGCTCGCCGAGCTGCTGGGCGAGATGGAGCGCCGCTTCGCGCTGCTGCGGGATCTGCCGACGTCGGTGTGCCCGGAGGGCAAGCTGACCCCGGAGATCGTCGCCCGCTACAACATCCCGGTCATCTTCGTCACCATCGACGAACTCCAGGAGTACTTCACCGCCATGGAACGCGAGGACCGCGAGCAAGTCATCAACGACCTGTGCCGCGTCGCCCGCCGCGGACCGGCCGCCGGGTTCATCTCCAACTTCGCCTCCCAGCGGCCCGACGCCGAGTCCGTGCCCGCCAAGCTGCGGGAGATCATCACCATCCGCTACTCCACCCAGGTCGTCGACCGCACCAGCTCCGACATGGTGCTGGGCAAGGGCAAGGCCGCCCAGGGCGCCGACGCGTCCGTCCTGTCTGAGGAACACAAGGGCGTCGGCGTCCTGGTCACCGGTCCCGCCTCCTACGTGACCGTGCGGGCCGACTACCTCGACGGCCCCACCTTCGCCCAGCTGTGCCGCAAGGGCCGGACCCTGCGCGAGCAGGCCGGACAGCTCACCGGTGACGCCGCCGGAGACGTCACCGCCGCCGCCGACGCGGCCGGGCTCACCGTCCCGCCGATCGTCTCCGACGTCCTGGAAGTCATGCGCCACTCCCCGCGGATGTTCACCACCGACCTGCTCGCCGGGCTCGTGAACATCGACGAGGACACCTACGGCGACTACAACGCCGAGCAGCTTGCCGCCGCCCTCGAAGCCGCGGGCGTGAAGCGCACCAGCAAGCAGGTCAAGATCAGCGGCAGCAACGGCGCCGGGTACCAGCGCCGCGACATCGAAGCCGCCGTGCCCGCCGAGATCCTCCTGTCGGCCGGCCGGTAGAGGGGTCCCCCTCTACCCACCCCAAGATCACCCACCCCGATACGGGCCCTCCCGCACCATCCGGCAGGGGCCGTGAAGTAGCGGGGGCCCTTTACCCCGGTCATGGGGGCGGTAAGGGCCTCTGACCTGCAAGGTAAGGCCGGTAAAGGGGGCCTGTCCGGCCTCTGCCGCACCTCTCTGAGGGCCGGTTTCTGGGGGCTGGACGCCCCAGGAGCGTTTGGGACCGGCAGCCACCCGCCTGTCGGCAGACCCCCGAAGGTAGGCCCTCGCCAGCGCAGCCGCCGGTCCATGTCCCCAAGCTTGCGAGCACCCGAGGCCCCCGCAGCCTCCCACTCACCCACCCCAGCCATCAACGGAGTTCCGTCATGGCCGTCACCGTCTCGCTCATCCTCCTGTTCGGCATCGCCCTGTTCTTCCTCCTGCGCTCCAGAGAACTCAGCCCCGGTGCCGCCTTCATCGCCGCCATGTTCGGCTTTCTCCTCGCCTCCACCGGCGCCGCCACCCCCATCAACCACCTCACCACCGCCCTCGCCGAAGCCCTCTCCAACCTCTGAGGAGACAGGCCATGCCCCGCAAGCCCCCCAACCCCAAGCCCGTCCAGCGCTCCGGGGACGGCCCCGGCCGCTGGAACTACGAGAGCGGCAGCAGCCCCAACACCAGGACCGTCCCGATCGTCCGCCGCCCCCGCCCGACCGCGTCCTGAACGCAAAAAGGCGGCCCCCTCTCGCCAAAGAACCGGGGCCGCCCTCGTTCCAGACCGCCAATCAACGAACTGGAGACACCCAGCATGACCCATCCGATCCCGATCCGACGAGCCCGCGCGGGGGTGACCGCGTGAACAGCCTCTCCATCAACGCCATGGCCCTCGCCGACGGCCGACTCCCCGTCCTGCCCCTCGGCGCCGACAAACGGCCCCTCGGCAACTGCCCGGACTGCACCGATCTCGCGTGCGGCGGCCGGCCGAACATGAAGGTGCCGGGGCCGTGCGTGTGCCCGTGGCCGTGCCACGGCTGGGCCGCCGCCACCACCAACCCGAGCGTGCTCGCTTCCCGCCAGTGGGGGCTGGCATGGCGGCGGGCGCGGGCCATCGGCTACCACCCCGGCGGCGCGAACGTCACCGTCGTCGACCTCGACAACGCCGACGCCATCACCTGGGCCCGCGCCACGCTCCCGGCCACCACGACCGTGACCACCACCCGCGGGGAGCACTGGATCTACTCCGGCACCGTCCGGTCGGTGAACAAGGTGCGGGAGGGTGTGGATATCAAGTCGCTGATGTCCTACGCCCGCTGGCTCGGCCCCGGCACCGGCACCATGGCCGACGTCCCCACCGTCGTCCACCGGCTGGTGGAGGAGAAGCCCGCCGCCCGGCCCGCGCTCCGCGCCGTTACGGTGCCCGTCCCGGCCGGCGGCGGGCGGTGCCCGCACCGCTCGCCGGTCTACCTGGAGCGCGGTATCGCCATGGCGGAGCAGCGGATCACGGCCGCCACGAGTGGGGTGCACGCGACGGTGTACGCCACGTTCCTGGCGGTGCTGTCCGCGCACGGCCGGTGCGGGTGCCTCACCGAGGCCCACATGGGCCGCCTGTTCACCGCCGCGCAGGCCAAGGGCGAGTCGGTCCGGCACTGCACTGACGCCTGGTCCAACGCCACGAAGACGCTGGGGATGTAGCCGTGTCCGAGGACGAGAAGAACCCGGCCCGCGAGGTCATCACCGACTACGCACGGGCCCACTTCCGGTACTTCCGCACCGTCGACGGCACCGTCTACGCCCAGCGCAACGGCCACCCCGTGGCCCGCCCGATCCGCTCCCAGGGCACGACCGGGAGCCACCGGCAGGAACTCATGGTCGGCCTGTTCCGCGACGGGCACGGCGTCTTCAACGGAACCGCCTTGAAGGAGGCACTCGACTTGATCGAAGCACTCGCGCTCACCGAGGACGTCCAGCCCGTCCACATCCGCGTCGCCCCCGGCTTCGACGGCGCCACCTGGCTCGACCTCGGCCGCGACGACGGCCAGTCCGTCCGCATCCACCCCACCGGCTGGGACATCACCATCCCCGACCCCCGCGAAGTCTGCTGGCGCCGCACCCAGCTCACCGGCGAACTCCCCCTCCCGGTCAAGGACACCAACGGCAAGGGCGTCGACCTGCTCATGCGGCTGTGCAACTTCTCCGACGCCCGCGCCGAGTCCCTGGCCCTCGCGTGGCTCGTCGGCTGCCTGGGCCCCGACGTGCCGGTGCCCGCGCCGTTCCTCACCGGTCCACAGGGCGCGGGGAAGTCGACGGCGGGGAAGATGCTGGTGCGGATCATCGAGGGGATGAGCGGCGACCTTCGGCGGGCGCCGAAGGACGAGGAGAACCTGATCACCGCCGTCGCCGCCGGGTGGGTCACCGGCCTGGACAACCTGAGCCACCTCGGCCCGGACCTCTCCGACCTCATGTGCTGCATCGTCACCGGCGCCGAGAACATCAAGCGCGCCCTATTCACCGACGGCGACGTCGTCCGCTCCCGCTACCGCCGGCCGATGCTGCTGACCGGCATCGACGTCGGCGTGATCCGCCCCGACCTCGCCGAACGCCTCCTCCCCCTCCGCCTCGAACGTCCCCGCGTTCGGCGGACCGAGGCGGAACTGTGGGCCGAGTTCGCCCAGGCGCTGCCCGTCATCCTCGGCTCCGTCCTCGACCTGGCCGTCGAGGTCCGCGCCGCCGAGGCCGACATCCCGACCGACCTGCGGATGGCGGACTTCGCCCACCTGTGCGCGCAGCTCGACACCGCCCGCAACTTCGGCGCCCTGGACGCGTACCGGGCCAGCCTGGACGACCTCAACGACGACGTCATCGAGGGCGACCTCCTCGCCCAGACCGTCCTCAAGCACGCCGCCGGCATCGAGCCGGGCACCGACGTGCGGATGACGTCGTCCGAGTGGCTTCACGGCCTGACCCAGCTCTACATCGGCGAAGGGGAGTTCCGGCCTCTGCCCAAGGGCTGGCCCACCACCGGCAAGGTTCTCTCCGACCGCCTCAAGCGCCTCCAGCCCGTCCTCGCCGCCCGCGGCGTCCTCGTCGACTGGGGCCGCACCAAGACCGCCCGCTACATCGAGATGACCCGCCCCAAGCCCACGCAGGACGAGCCGCAGAAGATGTTCTAGGGCGCCTTGCCAGAGGGCCTCAAGGCATTGACCGCTTCGCCCCGGGGCCGTGGTGGCACGGGCCCCGGTGCGATCATGCGACAGGTGAGCAACGAGCTGCCCGAAGGCTGGACGATCGAGCGAGTGCGCGCGGAAGCAGAGGACCCGGAAGCAGTCCTGCTGTCCCTCGACCGGCTGGTCGTGATCGAGGAGCACGGCCGCACGGACTACACCTTGCTCCACCCCGACATCATCCTGGCCCTTCCCTCCTTCAAGATGTGCCTCACGCGCGTTGACAGCGACTGGTACATGGGACATCTCGAACCCGACGGCTCGGTGGTCTGCTGGGCTTCCTACGGCCCCGACTTGGGCACCGTCGTCTGGGGGCTGTGACGAACCAGCCGGTTCAGCCTGATCACCTCTCGCACACCTCGCCCCGCGAGCACGGCCGCACAGGCAAGAGGAGCACCCCCGTCCCAGCGCGCCGGGGTGCTCCTCTTGCTCTTCGGCGGCTTGCCGCCGCCCAAAAGGCGTGCCGCTCCGCGGCTCCTCAATCGCGCCCGAGGGCCCGCACAACAACAGAACCCAGGCCCCGCTTTTTCCTAAGTAGAAAGCGCTGCGTCACCTGCGTCACGACGGCCCCGGAAACCGGGCCTGACCTGCGCCGACAGGGGTGACACAGAGCCCGGATCTCTGCGTCACCCTTCGTCACCTGCGTCACGCGTGACGGACGGCTCCGTCACCAATGACGCAGCGCGTCACTCCCCGCGTCACCGGAAAACCCCAGGTCAAAACCCAAAAGTGACGCTGATGACGCAATGACGCAGAAATCACCACCTCGGACACACACGCTCGCCCGCAGCCGCCCCTCGCCCCGCAGAGGAGACCCGATGGCCCGCACCGCCCGCCGCCGTCAGCCCGCCGACGAGTGGCTCCCCCTGACCGACGTCCTCGCCGAGATCGGCATCACCCGAGCCACCTACTACCGCTGGCGCAACCGCGGCTACGGCCCCGAGGTGAAGCGCCTGCCCAACGGGCACCTGCGGGTCCGCCGCAGCGTGCTCGACGCCTTCCTGAACGAACTGGAGACCGCGTGACCGAGTGGAGCTACACCGTACGGATCTGGAGCATCAGGAAGCGGCCGTACCGCAAGCCGTTCCAGCTCCGCTGGCAGGTCGGCACGCGGCCGCACTCCGAGTCGTTCCTGACGCTCGGGCTCGCCGAGAGCCGGCGGGCGCAGTTCATCACCGCGACCCGTGAGGGCGAGCCGTGGGACGTCGACAGCGGGCTGCCGAAGTCGATGGTCCAGAAGGCCAAGGACATTTCCTGGTACCAGCACGCCAAGAACTACGTGGAGATGAAGTGGGACCACTCCCCCGCCTCCACACGCCGGAACCTCGCCGAGGCCATGGCCACCGTGACACTCGCCCTGATCAAGGACACCAAGGGCATGGGCGATCAGAAGGCCGTGCGTCGCGCGCTCTACACCTGGGGCTTCAACGTGAACCGGTGGAAGGAGGAGACGCCGGCGGACGTCGCCGCGCTCCTCGCCTGGGTCGAGCGGAAGTCCGTCCCGACCTCCCAGCTCTCCGACCGGATGCTCGTCCGCCGGGCGCTGGACGCCTGTGCTCGGCGGCTGGACGGGAAGACGTCGTCCGGCTCGGTCATCGCCCGGAAGCGGGCCATCTTCCACCAGGCCCTCGGCATCGCCGTGGAGGCCGAGCTGCTGGGTGAGAACCCCATGGCCGCGTTGAAGTGGAAGGCGCCGGAGCGTGTCGAGGAGGAAGTCGACCCCGAGGCCGTGCCGGATCCGGTGCAGGCCGCCGCGCTCCTCGCCGCCGTCGGCCGGCAGGGGGACCGCGGGCGGCACCTGGGGGCGTTCTTCGGGTGCCTGTACTACGCCGGCGCCCGGCCCGGGGAGCTGGTCGGCATCCGGCTCCAGGACTTCGACCTGCCCCGGCGCGGGTGGGGGCTCGTACGGCTCCGGGAGAGCCGGGCACGGTCCGGCAGCTCCTGGACGGACACTGGCGAGGCCCACGACCGGCGCGGCCTGAAGCACCGGACCCGGAAGGCCGTACGGCACGTGCCGATCCCGCCCGAGCTGGTCGCGATGCTGCGGTGGCACGTCACCCTGTACGGGACACACACGGACGGCCGAATCTTCCAGACCGCCCGCGGCGGGATGGTTCAGGAGAGCGGGTACGGCGAGGTCTGGGCGAACGCTCGGCAGGAAGCCCTCAGCCCGTCCGAACAGGAATCGAAGCTGGCCAAGCGGCCGTATGACCTTCGTCACGCCGCCGTCTCGACGTGGCTCAGCTCCGGGGTCGAGCCCCAGCTGGTGGCCCAGCGGGCCGGCCACTCGGTCGCCGTCCTCTTCCGGGTCTACGCGAAGTTCCTGAAGGGCGGAGACGAGGCCGCGAACGCCAAGATCTCCGCCCGGCTGAACCAGCACCGCGCCGGCGCCCCCGCGGGGGCCTGATCGGCCCGGACGGCCGTCCACGCGCCGTCCACACAGGCTGGTAGACGGCGGTATCGAGCGGTACCAGGTGAGACAGTCGCGCCCTCGCGCCACTTACACACGCGAACGGCCCCTGATCGCGTTTCCGCAGATCACGGGCCGTTTCTTAAGCGTGGCGACGCCAGGATTCGAACCTGGGTAGGCTAAGCCGACGGATTTACAGTCCGCTCCCATTGGCCACTCGGGCACATCGCCATGGGTCGCTGCCTTGGTTCCCCGCTTTCCGGCGGTGTTCCGTGGCAACGACGTAAACAATACCTGATCCCGGGGGGTGGTTCGCCACCCGGTTGATCAGCGGTTCGGGCGGCGGGTCACCCCCTAGGCTTTGGGGGTATCCCACCGCACCCGAGCAAGGAGCCACTAGTCATGGCCGACTCCAGTTTCGACATCGTCTCCAAGGTCGAGCGGCAGGAGGTCGACAACGCCCTCAACCAGGCCGTGAAGGAGATCTCGCAGCGCTACGACTTCAAGGGGACCAACGCCTCGATCTCCTGGTCGGGCGAGAAGATCCTGATGCAGGCGAACGGCGAGGAGCGCGTGATGGCGATCCTCGACATCTTCCAGACCAAGCTGATCAAGCGCGGGATCTCGCTCAAGTCGCTGGACGTCGAGGGCGAGCCGCAGCTGTCCGGCAAGGAGTACAAGCTCTTCGCGTCGGTCACCGAGGGCATCTCGCAGGAGAACGCGAAGAAGGTCGCGAAGACCATCCGCGACGAGGGCCCCAAGGGCGTCAAGGCGCAGGTGCAGGGTGACGAGCTGCGGGTCAGCTCGAAGAGCCGGGACGACCTCCAGGCCGTGCAGGCGCTGCTCAAGGGCAAGGACTTCGACTTCGCGATCCAGTTCGTGAACTACCGGTAGGTCGGTGTCCGAAAGCCGCCGGTCCTCGGGTCGGCGGGGCTCGCACACTGGAGTCATGGACGACATCACCGTGTACGCGTACACCGACGGCCCCCTGGGCGAGATGCTGCTGACCGGGCGGATCTCGACGGGGGGCCGTGCCGTGCTGCGGTCGCTCTCGCTGCCGGGGCAGAAGGGGGCCGTGGCGGTCGGGGACGGCTGGGTCCGCGACCAGGGGGCCTTCGCCGAGGTGGTGCGGCAGCTGGACGAGTACTTCGGCGGGCGGCGGGAGCGGTTCGACGTGCCGCTGGCCGGGGACGCCGGGACGGAGTTCCAGCGGCGGGTCTGGGCGGCCCTGGAGGAGATCCCGTACGGGACGACCGTCAGCTACGGGGAGATCGGGCGGCGGGTCGGGGCGGCCGGGGCCGGGGTGCGGGCCGTGGGGACGGCGATCGGGCGCAATCCGCTGCTCGTGGTGCGGCCCTGCCACCGGGTGGTCGGCGCCGACGGGAGCCTGCGCGGCTACGCGGCGGGCCTCGGGCGCAAGCAGTCGCTGCTGGAGCTGGAGGGGGCCCTCGGGTGACCGAGGGACTCTTCCCTCGCGAACGGACGGAGGTCGCGCCCGGGGCGGTGCACGTGCCGGGGTGGCTGTCGGCCGACCGGCAGCGCGAACTGGTCGCGGCCTGCCGGGAGTTCGGACGCGGTCCGCTGACGTACCGACAGACCGTGCTGCCCGGCGGGGGCGTGATGTCGGTGCGGTCGCTCTGTCTGGGACGGCAGTGGGTGCCGTACCGCTATCTCGACTCCGTCGCCGTCGAACTGCCTCAGTGGCTGGTCGCGTGGGGGCGGGCCGCGGTGACCGAGGCGTACGGGGAGGACGGCGGCTTCGCGCCGGACACCGCGCTGGTGAACTTCTACGGGGACGGCGCCCGGATGGGCATGCACCAGGACAAGGAGGAGCGGTCCGGGGCGCCCGTGGTGTCGCTGAGCCTCGGGGACGCCTGCGTCTTCCGGCTGGGGAACGCCGAGGGGCGGGGGCGGCCGTGGACCGACGTGGAGCTGGCCTCGGGGGACCTGTTCGTCTTCGGCCGGGAATCCCGGTGGGTGTACCACGGCGTGCCGAGGGTGTTTCCTGGGACGGCCGATCCGTCGCTCGGGCTGTCCGGGCGGCTCAACGTCACTCTGCGGGAGACAGGTCGCTCGTGACCGCACCACTGCGCCGGTCCCTCGGTGTCCTCGACGCCGTCGTCATCGGGCTCGGCGCCATGGTCGGCGCCGGGATCTTCGTCGCCCTCGGGCCGGCGGCCGGCGCGGCCGGCACCTCGGCCGGGCTGCTCGCGGCGCTGGGGCTCGCCGCCGTGGTGGCGTACTGCAACGCGATGGCCTCGGCCCGGCTCGCCGCCCTCCACCCGGAGTCCGGCGGTACCTATGTGTACGGTCGCGAACGACTCGGCCCCTTCTGGGGGTATCTGGCCGGATGGGCCTTCGTGGTGGGCAAGACGGCCTCCTGCGCGGCGATGGCGCTGACCGTCGGCACCTACCTCTGGCCGGACCGGGCGCATGCCGTGGCGGTGGCCGCGGTGGTGGCCCTGACGGCTGTGAACTACCGGGGCGTGCAGAAGTCGGCGCTGCTCGCCCGGGTGATCGTGGCAGGGGTCCTCGCGGTGCTCGCGGCCGTCGTCACCGCCTCCTTCGCGGGGGCTCCCGAGGGCCGGTTCGGGCTCGGCGGGGAGGTGCCGGCGGACGGGGTGCTCCAGGCCGCGGGTTTGCTCTTCTTCGCGTTCGCGGGGTACGCGCGGATCGCCACGCTCGGCGAGGAGGTGCGCGATCCGGCCCGGACGATCCCCCGGGCGGTACCGCTCGCGCTGGGCCTCGCGCTCGGTGTGTACGCGCTGGTCACGGTGGGGGTGCTGCTCGCCCTCGGGCCGCTCGCGCTGGCCCACTCCCCCACGCCGCTCGCCGACGCGGTGCGGGCGGCGGGCTCCTCCTGGCTGGTGCCGGCGGTGACCGCCGGGGCGGCGGTGGCGGCGCTCGGCTCGCTGCTGTCGCTGATCCTCGGGGTGTCCCGGACGACCCTGGCGATGGCCAGGGACGGGTACCTGCCCACCGGGCTGGCCGCCGTCCACCCGCGGTACCGGGTGCCGCACCGGGCGGAGCTCGCGGTGGGCGCGGTGGTGGCCGTGGCGGCGGCGACGGCGGACGTGCGGGGCGCGATCGGCTTCTCGTCCTTCGGGGTCCTCGTCTACTACGGGATCGCGAACGCCTCGGCGTGGACGCTGGGCCGGCGGGAACGCGCGCTCGCGGTGCCGGGGCTCGCGGGGTGCGCGGCGCTGGCCGGGGCGCTGCCGCTGGGCTCGGTGCTGGCCGGGTCCGGGGTGCTGGCGGCCGGTGTGGTGGTGTACGCGGTCAGTCGAGGACGACCCGAACGCCCTCGGCCCTGAGGCCGTCGGCCCACTCCTGGAAGGTGGCGGGGCGGGGGACGGCGAGGAGCGGGGTGACGCCGAGGCAGGCGCGGGCCACGTCGGCGTGGTGCCAGACGAGGGTGCAGCCGGACAGCTCCTCGCCGAGCGCGCGCGGGTCGCCGAAGGGGTAGGCCAGGCCGGGGCCGTGGACGGCCTCGGTGACGGCGCAGACGAGGGCGTCCTCGTCGGTGATCCCCCGGCCGTCGAGGTCGTAGGTGCCGCCGGGGACGGGTTCCGGCAGGTCGTACGAGCGGAGGGCGGCCTCGCGTCGCCACGCGGCGCGGGCGGGGCCGGTGAAGCGGCGCCAGGTGCCGGGCTCGGCGGGTGACCGGTGGTCGTGGAAGAGGTCCCAGACCTCGCGGGTCTGCGGCGGGATCAGGCCGGTACGCGGGAAGGCCACGGTGAGGTCCACCAGGCCGTGGTGGCCGCGGGCGGCGTCCCAGGCGGTCACGCGGCCCGCCTCGCCTTCGTGCTGGAGGTTTCCGCCGCTGCGGAGGACCTGGTAGCGGACCTCCGGGAGGGCTCCGGCGGCGGCGAGGGCGTCGCGGAGGGCGCCGCGCGGGGAGCAGCCGAGGAAGGTGACCTCGGTGGGGGGCGCGGGGGTGCCGGCGAGCGGGATGAGGTGGGCGCAGGGGATCGCGTCGGTGGCGCCCTGGAGGCGGCGCGGCGGGCCGGCCGCCTCGATGGTGACGACGTCGCCGCGGGCGCCGAGGACGCGGACGGCGTCGAAGCGCCAGGGGCCGTCGGGGGTCTCGACGTCGAGGGTGCCGAGGGGGGCGGTGCCCTCGACGATGGCCTGGGTGACGGCCCGGGCGAGCTCGCCGCGCGGTTCGCAGCCCCGGAGTTCGTGGCGCGGGCGCGGGTGCGGGGCGGGGTCACCGTAGAGGCCGTCCACGTCGTGGCAGAGGGCGAGGACGTGGCGGCCGGAGAGCAGGGCGTAGCGCGGGCTTCGCACGGGGTGGCCGGGGCTCAGAAGCCGGGGCGGTCGTACGCCTGGCCGCCGTACGCCTGCTCGGTGGGGACGATGTCCTTGCCGAGCGGCAGCAGGGAGACGGGGATGAGCTTGAAGTTCGCGATGCCGAGCGGGATGCCGATGATCGTGATGCAGAGCGCGACGCCGGTGACGACGTGTCCGATGGCGAGCCACCAGCCGGCGAGGATCAGCCAGAGGACGTTGCCGACGCAGGAGGCGGCGCCGGCGCCGGGCTTGTCGACGACCGTGCGGCCGAAGGGCCAGAGGGCGTAGAGGCCGATGCGGAAGGCGGCGAGGCCGAAGGGGATGCCGATGATCGTGATGCAGAGCAGCACTCCGGCGAGGAGGTAGCCGAGGAACAGCCAGAAGCCGGAGAGGACGAGCCATATGACGTTGAGAACGGTCTTCACGGGCGGCGACCTGCCATCTCTTCGAGCCGGGCGATCCGCTCGGCCATGGGCGGGTGGGTCGAGAACATCTTGGAGAGTCCCTTCCCGGGGCGGAAGGGGTTGGCGATCATCATGTGGCTCGCGGTCTCGATCCGCGGCTCGGGGGGCAGCGGAAGCTGCTTGGTGCCCGCGTCGAGCTTCCGCAGGGCGCTGGCGAGGGCGAGCGGGTCGCCGGTGAGCTGGGCGCCCGAGGCGTCGGCCTCGTACTCGCGGGAGCGGGAGATGGCGAGCTGGATGACCGAGGCGGCGATCGGGCCGAGGATGAGGACCAGCAGGTAGCCGAGGAGGCCCGGGCCGTCGTCGTCGCTGGAGCGGCCGACCGGGATCAGCCAGGCGAAGTTGACCAGGAACATGATCACGGAGGCGAGGGCTCCGGCGACCGAGGAGATGAGGATGTCCCGGTTGTAGACGTGGCTCAGCTCGTGGCCGATGACGCCGCGGAGTTCGCGTTCGTCGAGGATCGCGAGGATGCCCTCGGTACAGCAGACGGCCGCGTTGCGCGGGTTGCGGCCGGTGGCGAAGGCGTTGGGCGCCTGGGTCGGCGAGATGTAGAGGCGCGGCATCGGCTGGCGGGCCTGGGTGGAGAGCTCCCGCACCATCTTGTAGAGGGCGGGGGCCTCGAATTCGCTGACGGGGCGGGCGCGCATGGCGCGCAGGGCCAGCTTGTCGCTGTTCCAGTACGCGTACGCGTTGGTGCCGATCGCGACGACGAGTCCGACGATCAGGCCCGTACGGCCGAAGAAGCTGCCGATGACGATGATGAGGGCGGAGAGCCCTCCGAGGAGTACGGCGGTCCTCAGCCCGTTGTGCCGGCGGTGCACGGTACGCCCTCCAAGTGGTGCGGCAGGGGAACCCTTTGCTTGGTGGTCCTCCCCCGGACTCCGTCCGGGGGTGCTCCCAGTCCAGTGGACCCTCACGTACTGGTCAACGCCAGGCGGGAGGCTGCGGTTCCCCCGGCCGCACGGGGGGCTTGTTACGCCGTTCGGGTGATTCTCGCCCTGGTCAGCGGGCGGCGGGGATCTTGTCGGCGCCCGGGGCGAGGCCCGCGGCGACGAGGGCCTCGGGGAGCGGCTCGACCTCGCTGGTGCAGTGGGCGCAGCGGGTGGCGATGGCCGGGATCTCGGCGTAGCAGCGGGGGCAGTCGCGCTTCTCGGACTTGGGGTCGAGGGCCTCTTCCTTGGCGAACCTCTCCTGGACCTTCGCCATGGGGACCACGAAGAGGAAGTAGAGGACGAGGGCGGTGATGGCGAAGGCGATGGTGGCGGCGATGGCCAGGCCGTAGGGGAAGACCGTCTGGCCGACCTTGAACTTCGCCTCGCTGAAGTCGCCGACGGAGCCGGTGGCGAGGCCGATGAGCGGGGTGATGAACGCCTTGCTGAAGCCGGTGACGACGGCCGTGAACGCCGAGCCGACGGCCAGACCGATGGCCATCGAGACGACGTTCCCGCGAAGTATGAAGTCCTTGAATCCGTTCAGCACGGGGGTGCGCTCCTCGGTGGATCTGTGGGGGGTCGGGGTCAGAACAGGCCGGCCGTGGCGAAGCGGAGGGCGAACTGCGGGTAACCCGACAGGACGGCTCCGACGACGGCGGTCAGCGCGATCGCCAGGGTGACGGGCGCGGGGGCCCTGCGCCGTTCGATGGCGGGCGCGTCCTGGGGCGTGCGGAACAGCAGGGCCGTCCACCGCAGGTAGTACGCGAGGCCGATGACGACGTTGACGCCCATGACCACGGCCAGCCAGCCGAGGCCCGCGTCGACGGCCGACGAGAACACGGTCACCTTGGCGAAGAGGCCGATGATACCCGGGGGCAGACCGGCCAGGTTCAGGAGGAAGAAGGCGAGCGCGAGGGCGGCGGCGGGGCTGGTGGCGTAGAGCCCGGCGTGGTCGGCGATCCGCTTGCCCGGGTGCGTACGGGCGACGAGGGCGACGACCGCGAAGGCGCCGAGGTTCACGACGGCGTACATGAGGGCGTACGCGACGGTGGCCCCGACCTGCTCGTCGCTGGAGTACGCGGCGGCCCCTATCGGCACCAGGAGGTAGCCCGCCTGGGCGACGGAGGACCAGGCGAGCAGCCGGACCGCGCTCCCCTCGCGCGTGGGGTCCTGCCGGAGGGCGGCGACGTTGCCCGCGGTCATGGTGAGCGCGGCGAGGACCGCTATGGCGGGGCCCCAGACGTCGGCGTACGAGGGGAAGGCGACGACCGTCACCAGGATGAGGCCGGTGAAGCCGACGGCCTTGCCGACGACCGAGAGGTAGGCGGCGACGGGCAGCGGGGCGCCGCTGTAGGTGTCGGGGACCCAGAAGTGGAAGGGGACGGCGGCGACCTTGAAGGCGAAGCCGACGAGGGTGAGGGCGACGCCGGTCTGGGCGAGGGTCTGGAACTGGCCGGGGACCTCGTCGAGGCGGGCGGCGATCTCGGTGAGGTGGAGGGTGCCGGTCGCGGCGTAGACGAAGCTCACACCGAGGAGGGTGACGGCGGTGGCGGTCACCGAGGAGAGGAAGAACTTGAGGGCGGCCTCGCTGGAGCGCCGGTCGCCGCGCTTGAGGCCGACGAGGGCGAAGGCGGGCAGCGAGGCGACCTCCAGGGCGACCACGAGGGTGGCGAGGTCGCGGGAGGCGGGCAGCAGGGTGGCGCCGGCGGCGGAGGAGAGCAGCAGGAACCAGTACTCGCCGGCCGGGAGCTTCGCGCGCGTGGCGGGCAGCGAGAGCAGGGCGGTGAGCAGGGCGCCGCCGAGCACGAGGAGCTGGATGACGAGGGTGAAGTGGTCGGCGGTGTAGCTGCACCCTGCGGTCTGGGTGGCGCCGGCGGTCTGGGCGGCGGGGGTGAGGCAGAAGGTGGCGCGGTCGCCGGCGCGCAGCGGCAGGAGCAGCGCGAGGGCGGCGGCGAGGCCGGTGAGGGAGATCCAGCCGAGGAGCTGCTTGCGCCCGGCGGGGAGGAAGAGGTCGGCGACGAGGACGGCGAGCGCGACCAGGGCGGTGAGGGTCGGGGGCGCGATCGTCAGCCAGTCGACGGACTGGACGAGCGAGGTGGTGGCCGACATCACTGGGTGCCTCCCGCGAGGAGCTGCTGGACGGCCGGGTCGGTGAGGCCGAGGAGGGCCGCGGGCCAGAGTCCGGCGAGGACGGTGAGGGCGACGAGCGGGGTCCAGGCGGCCAGCTCGTACGCCTGGACGTCGGCGAGCTCCGGCTCGTCGGCCGGGCGCGGGCCGCCCATGCAGACGCGGCGGACCACGATCAGCAGGTACGCGGCGGTGAGCAGGGTGCCGAGGCCGCCGAGGGCCATGAAGACGAGGTAGGCGGGGCGGCTGAGCCCCTCGGCCGGTTCGAAGGCGGCGAAGAGCGCGAGCATCTCGCCCCAGAAGCCGGCCAGGCCCGGGAGGCCGAGGGAGGCGACGGCGGCGAAGGCGAGGAGCGCGCCGAGGCGGGGGGCGCGACCGTAGAGGGCGGCGCCGGTGGCCCCGGCGAGGGTGTCGAGGTCGGCGGTGCCGTACCGGTCCTTCAGGGCGCCGACGAGGAAGAAGAGCAGGCCGGTGATGAGGCCGTGGGCGATGTTGGCGAAGAGCGCGCCGTTGACGCCGGTGGGGGTCAGGGTGGCGATGCCGAGGAGGACGAAGCCCATGTGTCCGACGGAGGAGTACGCGATCAGCCGCTTGAGGTCGCCCTTGGCGCCGGGCCGCGCCAGCGCGAGGCAGGCGAGGGAGCCGTAGACGATGCCGGCGGCGGCGAAGGCGGCCAGGTAGGGCGCGAGGGTGTGCATGCCCTCGGGGGCGATGGGCAGCGCGATGCGCACGAAGCCGTACGTGCCCATCTTGAGGAGCACGCCGGCGAGGAGGACCGAGCCGACGGTCGGGGCGGCGGTGTGGGCGTCCGGCAGCCAGGAGTGCAGCGGCCACATCGGGGTCTTCACGGCGAGCCCGACGCCGATCGCGAGAACGGCGGTGACCTGCACCGACGTGGTCAGTCCGCGGCCGTTGTCGGTGGCGAGCGCGACCATGTCGAAGGTGCCGCCCTTTATCCCGACGAGGAGCAGGCCGAGCAGCATGACCACGGAACCGAGC
The DNA here is from genome assembly GCF_042794995.1 of Streptomyces sp. NPDC056503. Taxonomy (NCBI): domain Bacteria; kingdom Bacillati; phylum Actinomycetota; class Actinomycetes; order Kitasatosporales; family Streptomycetaceae; genus Streptomyces; species Streptomyces sp. NPDC056503. The sequence continues at coordinate 82,269 of NZ_JBHTST010000010.1, read as the reverse complement.
AGCGTGTAGAGGATGAACTTCCCGGCGGCGGCCCGCCGGCCCTCGCCGCCCCAGCGGGCGATGAGGAAGTACATCGGGACGAGGACCATCTCGAAGGCGAGGAAGAAGAGGACCAGGTCGAGGACGGCGAAGGTGGCGAGGGTGCCGGCCTCCAGGACGAGCAGCAGCGCGACGAACGCCTTCGGGGACGGGCCCGTCGGCGGCTTGAAGTAGGAGTACAGCGCGCAGAGGAAGGTCAGCAGCGCCGTCAGCACCAGGAGGGGGAGGGAGATGCCGTCGACGCCGAGGTGGATCCGCACGTCGAGCGCCTTGATCCAGCTGATGTCCGTGGTGGCCTGCATCCTCGACGGGTGGTCGTGGTCGAAGCCCAGGGCGAGGACGACGGCGGCGAGGAGGATCGCGCCGGTGACGGTGACGCCGTGGCGGAGCACCGCCTGGTCGGGTGACTTCCCCTTCAGCCCGGGAGGGGCGGGCAGGAGTGCGGCGGCGGCGCCGAGGAGCGGCGCCACGACGGTGAACGCGAGGAGGAACTGCATCACGGATTCGCTGATATCGATCACGGCTCACGCTCCGGCGAAGGCGTTGGCGAGGGCGAGGGCGACTGCGGCGATCGCCAGGACGACGGAGCCGGCGAGCAGGACGCTGAGATAGGTCTGCACGTTGCCGGTCTGGGCGCGGCGGACGAGCCAGCCGAGGCCCTTGGCGGTGCCGGCGGCCCCGCGTACGTAGGTGTCGACGACCTCGCGGTCCAGGAAGCGGACCAGGGAGGCGGCGCCGAGCACCGGGCGGACGAAGACCTTGGCGTAGAGGGCGTCCAGGCGGAAGCCGTCGGCGGCCGGGCCGTGCAGCGGGCCGAGGAGGACGCGGCCGGGGTCGGCCGGGTCCTCGGCGGGGTGCGGCAGGTGCAGCGCCTCGGCCTCGACCAGGCCGGCGTCGGCGTCCGGGTGGGCGACGTGCGGGGTGGCGGTCCGCTGCACCGGGGTCCTCGCGGTGACGGTCCGCCAGACGGCGTACAGGACGGCGCCGCCGGCGACGGCGAGGCCGGTGCCGAGGACGGCGGTGGTGAGGGTCGGGGTGAGCGCCTCGCCGTCGAACCAGTCGTCGAGGTAGGCGGCGCTCAGCCCGAAGCCCAGGGAGGGGATCGCGAGCACCCAGAGGACGGAGGTCATCGCGATCGGCTGCCGCCCGTGGTCGGGGGCCTCGGCGCCGCGGCCGCGGAAGGTGCGCAGCCAGAGGCGGAGCGCGTACGCGGCGGTGAGGAGGGCCGTCAGCAGGCCCGCGACGAGGACGATCCAGCCGGCCCCGGCGGGGGCGTTCGTCCGGTCGCCGAGCGCGGTGTGCTCGGCGGCGACCAGGACGGCCTCCTTGGAGAAGAAGCCGGCGAAGGGCGGGATCGCGGCCAGCGCGAGGAGGGCGACGGTCATCGTCCAGTACGCGTCGGGGATCCGCTTCGCCAGACCGCTCATCCGGGACATGGTGGTGAGCGAGTTGGTGCCGGCGGCGTGGATGACCGCGCCGGCGGCGAGGAAGAGCAGCGCCTTGAAGGCGGCGTGCGAGAGGAGGTGGAAGACGGCGGCCCCGCGGTCGCCGACGGCGAGCGCCCCGGCCATGTAGCCGAGCTGGCCGATCGTCGAGTAGGCGAGGACCCGCTTGATGTCGTCCTGGGCGAGCGCGGCGAGCGCCGAGCCGACCATGGTGACCGCGGCCATCACGGCGAGCACGGTCATCGCGGCGGCGGAGGCGGCGAAGACCGGGAGCAGCCGGGCGACGAAGTAGATGCCGGCGGCGACCATGGTGGCCGCGTGGATGAGCGCGGAGACCGGCGTCGGGCCGGCCATGGCGTCGGGGAGCCAGGTGTGCAGCGGGAACTGCGCGGACTTCCCGGCCACGCCGGCGAGGAGCAGCAGCGCCACCAAAGTGGGGTGGTCGAGGCCGCCGCTCGCCACGGTGGAGAGGATGCCGTCGATGCGGAAGGTGCCGGCGTCGGTGGCGAGCGCGAAGAGCCCGAAGAGGAAGGGGACGTCGCCGAGTTTGGTGACGAGGAAGGCCTTCAGGGAGGCGGAGCGCGCCTCGGGGGTCTCCCAGTAGTGCCCGACGAGGAAGTACGAGCAGATGCCCATGACCTCCCAGCCGACCAGGAGCACCATCAGGTCGCCGGAGTAGACGACGAGGAGCATCGCGGCGGTGAAGAGGGAGACGAGGGCCGCGTACGAGGGGTAGCGCGGGTCCTCGCGGAGGTAGCCGGTCGAGTAGATCTGCACGCAGCTCGCGACGACGCCGACCAGGACGGCGACGAGGGCGGCGAAGCCGTCGACGTAGAGGCCCAGGGTGATCGGGACGGAACCGGTGGGCGTCAGCTCGGTGGCCGTCTCGATCACCGTGTTCCCGCCCTGGCGGACGGCGACGAGGACGGCGAGGACGGCGGCGGCGAGCGTCGGGAGGACGGCGAGCGGCCGGACGAAGCCGGGCGCGGCGCGGCCGACGGCGAGTCCGGCGATCGCGCCGAGGAAGGGCAGGACGGGGACGAGGACGGCGAGGGTCGTGGTGGTCACGCGGCGGCCTCGGCCTTCTCGTCGGACTCGGCTGTCGCGTCGGTGTCGTCTTCCGCGGTCTCCGCGGTGTCGCGGAGGCGGTCGACGTCGGCCGTGCCGCGGTTGCGGTGGACCATCAGGACGATCGCGAGGCCGATGCCGATCTCGGCGGCCGCGATGGCGATGGTGAAGAGGGTGAGGGCCTGGCCGGCGTGGAGGGCGTCGCGGAGCCAGACGTCGAAGGCGACCAGGTTGAGGTTGACGGCGTTGAGCATCAGCTCGACCGACATCAGGACCAGGATCGCGTTGCGGCGGGCGAGGACGCCGTACAGGCCGACGCAGAAGAGGAGCGCGGCGAGGACGGCGGGGTAGGCGAGGTGCATCAGTCCCGCTCCCCTTCCGGCTTCTTGCGGGACAGGACGATGGCGCCGACCAGTGCGGCGAGCAGCAGGACCGAGAGCGCCTCGAAGGGCAGCACCCAGTGCCGGAAGAGGAACTCGCCGGTCACGTCCGTGGAGCCCTGCGCGGGCCCGTCCAGCTCGATCCAGCTCTTGCGGAAGGCGTCGAAGACCACCCAGACGAGCGCCGCGGCGGCGGCCGCGGCGACGGCGAGGGCGACCGGCCGGTTGGCCGAGTCGGCGTCCGGTGAGCGGCCGATGGGGGCCTTGGTGAGCATGAGCCCGAAGAGGAGCAGGACGACGACGGAGCCGACGTAGATCAGGACCTGGACCCAGGCGATGAACTCGGCGGTGAGGAGGAGGTACTCGACGGCGAGGCCGCCGAGCGCGACCACGAGCCAGAGCGCGGCGTGCACCAGCTGCTTCGTGGTGACGGAGACGACGGCGGCGCCGAGGGTGACGAGGCCGACGAGGAGGAAGGCGATCTCGACGCCGGAGGGCGAGAGGAAGCCGGGGTGGGTCGGCGGGGCGGCGAGGATCACTGCGGGCCCTCCTGCTGCTGGGCGTCGGGGGCCTCGGCGGCGGCGGCCTCGGCCGCGGCCTGGGCGGCGGCGGCCTTGTCGGCGGCCTTGCGGGCGGCGGCGATCTCCTTGGGCTCCTCCGCCCGCGGGTCGAGCGCGGGCGGCTCGGGGACGGTCCACATCCACTCGCGGAGCTTGTCCCGCTCGTGGGTCAGCTCCAGGATGTCGGTCTCGGCGTACTCGAACTCCGGCGACCAGAAGAGGGCGTCGAAGGGGCACACCTCGATGCAGATCCCGCAGTACATGCAGAGGGAGAAGTCGATGGCGAAGCGGTCGAGGACGTTCCGGCTGCGCTCACGGCCGCCGGGGGCGGCGGCCGGGACCGTCTCCTTGTGGGAGTCGATGTAGATGCACCAGTCGGGGCACTCGCGGGCGCACAGCATGCAGACCGTGCAGTTCTCCTCGAACAGCGCGATCACCCCGCGCGAGCGGGGCGGCAGCTCGGGCTGCGCGTCCGGGTACTGCGCGGTGACCGACCTGCGGGTCATCGTGCGGAGGGTGACGGCGAGGCCCTTGGCGAGGCCGGAGCCGGGGATCGGAGCCATGGTTACTGGATCGCCACCTTCACGATGCCGGTCAGCGCGATCTGCGCGAGCGCGAGCGGGACGAGGGTCGTCCAGGCGAGCTTCTGGAGCTGGTCCTCGCGCAGGCGCGGATAGCTCACCCGGAGCCAGATGACGACGAAGGCCAGGACGGCCGTCTTGAGGAGGGTCCAGAGCCAGCCGAGGCCGTCGTCGCCCCAGGGGCCGTGCCAGCCGCCGAGGAAGAGGACGGTGGTGAGGCCGCAGAGGACGACGATGCCGGCGTACTCGGCGAGCAGGAAGAGCGCGAAGCGGAGGCCGGTGTACTCGGTGTACGCGCCGAAGATGATCTCCGAGTCGGCGACCGGCATGTCGAACGGCGGGCGCTGGAGCTCGGCGAGGCCCGCGACGAAGAAGACGAGCGCGCCGACGATCTGCCACGGCACCCACCACCACGCGAAGGCGTCGAGGACGCCGGTGAGGGAGACGGTGCCGGCCGCCATCGCGACGGACGCGGCGGCGAGCAGCATCGGCAGCTCGTACGCGAGCAGCTGGGCTGCCGTACGCAAGCCGCCGAGCAGCGAGAACTTGTTGGCGGACGCCCAGCCGGCCATCAGGCTGCCGAGCACGCCGACGCCCATGACGGCGAGCGCGAAGAAGATCCCCGCGTCGACGACCGCGCCGACGGAGCCCGGCGCGACCGGGATCGCGACGAGCACGAGGAGGTACGGGAGGAGGGCGACGGCCGGCGCGAGCTGGAACACCCGCCGGTCGGCGTCCTTCGGGACCACGTCCTCCTTCTGCGCGAACTTCACGCCGTCGGCGACGAGCTGGGCCCAGCCGTGGAACCCGCCGGCGTACATGGGTCCGAGCCGCCCCTGCATGTGCGCCATCACCTTGTGCTCGGTCTGCCCCACGACGAGCGGCAGCACGAGGAACGCGACGAAGACGAGCAGCAGCCGCACGGCGACATCGAGTGCGTCATTCACGCGGATCGCCTCCGGCGGGGTCGGGGTGGGTGTCGTCGCCGTCGGGGGCGGCGGGCTTGGCGTCGGGGGCGGCGGGCTCGGCGGGCTCGCCGTCTGCCTCGGCCTCGGCTTCGGCGGGCGTGGCGTCGGGCGCGGGCCCGTCGTCCGGTGCGGCCGGTTTCGGCGTCTCGTCGAAGGCCGGGCGGGCGTGGTGCCAGGGGGCGTCGGAGCCGCGGGGGCGTGCGGACGGCGGCGGGGTGGCGGCCGGGGTGTCGGGGGCCGCCGGGGCGTCGGGGGCCCCCGGGGCGTCGGTTCCGGCCGGAGCCTCGGGAGCCGCCGGAGCCTCAGGGGCCACCGGAGCCACCGGAGCCGCCGGAGTCACAGGCGCCACCGGTGTCTCAGGAGCCTCAGGGGTCGCCGGGGCCTGCTGGCTCGCCGAGCCTTCCGACACGGAGCGGGTACGGCGCGGGGCGGCCGGGGCCGCCTGGCTCGCCGAGCCTTCCGACACGGAGCGGGTGCGGCGCGGGGCGGCCGGGGTCTCCTGGGTGGCCGAGCCTTCCGAGGCCGTGCGGGTGCGACGGGGGCGGTCGGCCGCGGCTCCTCGGGCGGGGCGTTCGGGGGCCGGGGGGAGCTGTCCCTTGAGGGGGCCCCACTCGTTGGGGTCGGGGACGCCGGGCGGGAGCATCTGGCGGCGCTTGGGGCCGCCGTCGTGCGACTCGCCCGGCTCCTTCGCGCCGGGCCAGGCCTTGGCCACGCGGGCGGCCAGGACGAAGTCCTTGCGGAGGGGGTGGCCCTCGAAGTTCTCGGGGAGGAGGAGCGGGGTGAGGTTCGGGTGGCCCTCGAAGACCACGCCGAACATCTCGTGCGTCTCGCGCTCGTGCCAGGCCGCGCCCGCGTAGACGCCGATGGCCGTGGGGAGGGCCGCGGCGTCGTGGGGGACCGTCGTGCGGAGGAGGAGGCGGCGGGGGGCGCCGCCGAGGGCGGCCACGTGGGCGCAGACCCGGAAGCCCGTGCCCGGTTCGTCCACGGCGCTCAGCCAGTCGAAGTAGGTGCAGCCCAGGGTGTCGCGGGCGGTGCGGAGGGCGTCGAGCCAGCTCGCCGGGGGGACGTCGACGGTCAGGAGGTCGTAGGCGTGCTCGGCCGTCGCCTCCGGGCCGAAGACGTCCGTGACGGTGTCCGGGAGGCCGGCGTACAGGGCGTCGTCGCTCATGCCTCGGCTCCCGGGGGCGTGACGAGGGGGCTGGTCAGCTGGGCGACGGTCGCCCCCGTGCCGTACCGCTCGCCGAGGTTCTCGCGGGCGATCTTCTCCTGGAGCTTGAGGATGCCCTGGAGGAGCGCCTCGGGGCGGGGCGGGCAGCCGGGGACGTACACGTCGACCGGGATGATCTGGTCGACGCCCTTCGTCACGGAGTACGAGTCCCAGTACGGGCCGCCGCAGTTGGAGCAGGCGCCGAAGGAGATCACGTACTTCGGCTCGGGCATCTGCTCGTAGAGCCGCTTCACGGCCGGCGCCATCTTGTCCGTCACCGTGCCGGAGACGATCATGAGGTCGGCCTGGCGCGGGCCGGGCGCGAAGGGGATCACGCCGAGCCGGATGAAGTCGTGCCGGGCCATGGACGCGGCGATGAACTCGATCGCGCAGCAGGCGAGGCCGAAGTTGAAGACCCAGAGGCTGTAGCGGCGGCCCCAGTTCAGGACCACCTTCATGGGCTCGGGGGCCAGGCGCGAGAGCGTGCCCAGCTTCGGCGCGGGCAGGGGCACGGCGCTCCCCTCGGGTGTTACGTCCATGCCAGGACGCCCTTCTTGTAGGCGTAGAGCAGCCCGACGGCCAGGAAGCCGAGGAAGACGAACATCTCGACGAGGGTGGTGGCGCCGTAGCCGGGCGCGGCGAAGACCGTCGCCCACGGGAAGAGGAAGATCGAGTCGACGGCGAAGATCACGTAGAGGAAGGCGTAGACGTAGTAGCGGACCTGGGTGTGGGCCCAGCCCTCCCCCACGGGGTCGACGCCGCACTCGTAGGTGAGCAGTTTCTCCGGGGTCGGCACGACGGGCCGGAGCAGTCGGCCGGCGCCGAAGGCGACCGCGACGAAGAGCACGCCGACGACGGCGAGCAGTCCGACGACCGAGTACGTATCGAAATAGCCCGCCGCGACTACGGTCGGTTCCCGCACGTCCGCCGCCCCTTTCGGTCCCTCGCCCATTTCACCGACGCGAGTCTAGGCCCTGCTAAAAGGAGCGTAAGCAGGTGCGGGTGGGGTTATCCCCCCTGGCCGACACCCACCTCCCCCATGGCCCGGAACGGGCGGGGGACGGCAGGCTGGGGGCATGACCGCCGATCAACACCTCGCCCCGTCCCCCACCGCGCCCGAGCCCGCGCCCGCGCGGCGGCGGACCGCGTACGGGAAGGAGACCTGGAAGGAGATCTCCTTCCTCCTCCTCAACCTGCCCACCGCCCTCGTCGGGTTCGTCTACTCCGTCACCACGGTCCTCGTCGGGGTCGCCCTCTCCGTCACCGTGATCGGGCTGCCGCTGCTGGCGGCCGGTCTGGCGGGCGCGCGCGGGATCGGGCGGTCCGAGCGGGCCCGGGCGCGGGCGCTGCTCGACGCGGACGTGGCGGAGCCCTCGCCGCTGCCGCGGGCCGGCGGCACGCTGCCGTGGCTGTGGGCGCGGCTGAAGGACCCGGTGGCGTGGCGGACGCAGCTGTACGGGCTGATCCGGCTGCCGTGGGGGGTCGTCACCTTCTCCGTCACCTTGGTGTCGCTGGTGGTGCTGTGGCCGGTGCTGCCGTTCGTGGCGCGGGGCCTGGCCGCGGCGGACCGGGGCATGGTGCGGGGGCTGCTCTCGCCCTCGGACGAGCTGGAGCGGCGGATCGCCGAGCTGGAGTCGGACCGGGGCGTGGTCGTGGACACGGCGGCGGCCGATCTGCGGCGGATCGAGCGGGACCTGCACGACGGGGCGCAGGCGCGGCTCGTGGCGCTCGCGATGGGGCTGGGCCTCGCGAAGGAGAAGCTGCACGAGGACCCGGAGGCGGCGGCGGAGATGGTCGCGGAGGCGCACGGCGAGGTGAAGCTGGCCCTCCAGGAGCTGCGGGACCTGGCGCGGGGCATCCACCCGGCGGTCCTGACCGACCGGGGGCTCGGGGCGGCGCTGTCGTCGCTCGCGGGCCGGTGCACGGTGCCGGCGACGGTGACGGTGGATCTGGCCGAGCGGCCGGCGGAGGCGATCGAGGGGATCGCGTACTTCACCGTCTCGGAGCTGCTGCAGAACGTGTCGAAGCACGCCAGGGCCCGTACGGCCTCGGTGGAGGTGTGGCGGGCGAAGGACCGCCTGCTGCTCCAGGTCCGCGACGACGGCCGGGGCGGTGCCCGTCTCGACGGTGCCGGTACGGGCCTGGCGGGGCTGGCGGAGCGCCTCGGCGCCGTCGACGGCCTGCTGGTCGTGGACTCCCCGGAGGGCGGCCCGACGACGGTCACGGCGGAGCTGCCGTGGCGGGGGCGGCGGGTCTGACGGTCCCGGTCCGCCGGCGGTAGGGATAACCCCCCTCGGCAGACGCCGACCCGCCTCATGGTGCCGAGGGGGTCCCGGACGGAACCCTGGAGTCGTACCCCGGCGAGAGCCGTCGCCCCTCCGATCCCCCTGTGCAGCCCCCTTGGGTAGCCCCCTTGGTACGAGAGAAGGACGTCCCGATGGAATCGAGTCTCGTTCCCGCCGCGCTCCGGGCGCCCTTCCAGGGGCGGACCTGGCGCGGGTTCCTCTGCACCCTGGTGGGGCTGCCGCTGAGCGTGCTGTGGTTCTCGCTGGCGGTCTCGCTGACCGCCGCGGGGGCGGGGCTGCTGATCACCTTCCTCGGGGTGCCGGTGCTCGCCGCGTCGCTGGCCGTGTGCCGGGGGTTCGGCGCGGTGGAGCGGGCCCGGGTGCGGGCGCTGCTCGGGACGGACGTGCCGGCGCCGGCGCCGGTGCGGGGGCGGACCGGCGGGGCGTTCTCGTGGATGGCGGCGATGCTGCGGTCGGGGGCCTCGTGGCGGCACCTGCTGTACGCGGTCGTGCACTTCCCGTGGGCGGTGTTCTCGTTCTCCGTGTCGCTGGCGCTCTTCACCTGGGGCTGGGGGCTCTTCACGTATCCGGTGTGGCGGTGGGTCTTCCCGGCGTACCTCGGCCAGGACGGTCTCCAGCTGTACGGGGACGAGACCCACGCCCTCTATCTGGACTCGCCCTTCGAGATGGGCGTCACCTGCGCGATCGGCCTGCTGTTCGTGCTGGCGTGGCCGGCGGCGGTGCGGGGGCTCACGGCGGTGGACCGGTTCCTGGTGGCGGGGCTGCTCGGGCCGGGACGGCTGGCGGAGCGGGTGACGGAGCTGGAGTCGGACCGGGGCGCGGTCGTGGACACGGCGGCGGCGGACCTGCGGCGGATCGAGCGGGACCTGCACGACGGCCCGCAGGCGCGGCTCGCGTCGCTGGCGATGGACCTGGGGCTCGCGCGGGAGACGCTGGCCAGTGACCCGGGGGCGGCGGCGGTGCTGGTGGACGAGGCGCACGGCGAGGTGAAGCTGGCGCTGAAGGAGCTGCGGGACCTGGCGCGGGGCATCCACCCGGCGGTCCTGACCGACCGGGGCCTGGACGCGGCGCTGTCGTCGGTGGCGGCGCGCTGCTCGGTGCCGGTGTCGGTGACGGTGGACCTGCCGGGGCGGCCGGTGGCGGCGATCGAGGGCCTGGCCTACTTCGTGGTCACGGAGCTGCTGGAGAACGTGACCCGGCACTCCCGGGCCCGGCGGGCCTCGGTGGACGTGTGGCGGTCGGGCGGGCGGCTGATGCTCCAGGTGCGGGACGACGGTGTCGGCGGCGCGGACCCGGCGCTCGGGCGGGGTCTCACGGGGCTCGCGGGGCTCGCGGAGCGGCTGCGGGCGGTGGACGGCGTGCTGGCGGTGGACTCGCCGGCGGGCGGCCCGACGACGGTGACGGCCGAGCTGCCCTGGCGCGCCTGAGACGTCCCATGTCCCGGAGGGGGCTTTCCTGCGATGCTGATCACGCGGCGCCGACCGGGCCGCGTGATCGGCATCGCAGGGACATGGGGGCGGCGGACGTGGGCGTGGGAGAGGTGGCGGGCCGGGTGCGGGTGGTCATCGCCGAGGATTCGGTGCTGTTGCGCGAGGGGCTGACGCGGCTGCTCACGGACCGGGGGCACGAGGTCGTCGCGGGTGTCGGGGACGGCGAGGCGCTGGTGAAGACGGTGGCGGAGCTCGCGGACGCGGGCGCGCTGCCGGACGTGGTGGTCGCGGACGTGCGGATGCCTCCGACCCACACGGACGAGGGGGTGCGGGCGGCGGTGCGGCTGCGCGCGGAGCATCCGGGACTCGGGGTGCTGGTGCTGTCGCAGTACGTGGAGGAGCAGTACGCCACCGAACTGCTGGCCGGTTCCACGCGGGGCGTGGGCTATCTGCTGAAGGACCGGGTCGCGGAGGTGCGCGAGTTCACCGAGGCGGTGGTGCGGGTGGCCGAGGGCGGTACGGCCCTGGACCCCGAGGTGGTCCAGCAGCTGCTCGGCCGCAGCCGGCAGCAGGACGTGCTGGCCCATCTGACCCCGCGGGAGCGGGAGGTCCTGGGTCTGATGGCCGAGGGGCGGACGAACTCGGCGATCGCGAAGCAGCTGGTGGTGAGCGACGGCGCGGTGGAGAAGCACATCGGCAACATCTTCCTGAAGCTGGGCCTGTCGCCGAGCGAGGGCGACCACCGCAGGGTTCTCGCGGTGCTGACGTACCTCCGCTCCTGAGCCGTTTCCCGGGCCGGAGTCCTTGATCTTCTGACACTCTGTCAGATACGACCGTTCGGACACACGCTCGGGACCAGGTCGGAAGAACGAGGCGGAATGCGGCGTTCCGGAGCAATCCGGGTAGGCGCAGAACAGGACAATGCCAGTCAAATGGGTGTCTCGGACCGAGGCCCATCATGTGAGAAGTCCCGGGAAGGCCCACCTCACCGTCGTAGGGTGGGCCGCAGAGTCCCGCTTGCCGCTAGGGAGGTCCAGTAAGTGACCAGCCAGGTCAGTAGCGAGGCCGGCGAGGCCCTGCTCGGGGAGCAGCGCAGCGCCCCGGCGGAGGCCCGCAACGGCGCCGAGAAGGAAGTCCGACGTCTCGACCGGGTGATCATCCGGTTCGCGGGCGACTCCGGTGACGGCATGCAGCTCACGGGTGACCGGTTCACCTCGGAGACGGCGTCCTTCGGGAACGACCTGTCCACGCTGCCGAACTTCCCGGCCGAGATCCGGGCGCCCGCCGGCACCCTGCCGGGTGTCTCGTCCTTCCAGCTGCACTTCGCCGACCACGACATCCTGACCCCCGGCGACGCGCCGAACGTGCTGGTCGCGATGAACCCCGCCGCCCTCAAGGCGAACATCGCCGACGTGCCGCGCGGTGGCGAGATCATCGTGAACACGGACGAGTTCGCCAAGCGGGCCATGGCCAAGGTCGGGTACGCCGAGAACCCCCTGGAGGACGGGTCGCTGGACGGTTACCGGGTGCACCCGGTGCCGCTGACGACGCTGACCATCGAGGCGCTGAAGGAGTTCGGCCTGTCCCGGAAGGAGGCCGAGCGGAGCAAGAACATGTTCGCGCTCGGGCTGCTCTCCTGGATGTACCACCGGCCCACCGAGGGCACGGAGGCGTTCCTGCGGTCCAAGTTCGCGAAGAAGCCGCAGATCGCCGAGGCGAACGTGGCCGCCTTCCGGGCCGGCTGGAACTTCGGCGAGACCACCGAGGACTTCGCCGTCTCCTACGAGGTCGCCCCCGCCACCCGCGCGTTCCCCACGGGCACGTACCGCAACATCTCCGGGAACCTCGCCCTGTCCTACGGCCTGATCGCCGCGAGCAGGCAGGCGGAGCTGCCGCTCTACCTGGGCTCCTACCCGATCACCCCGGCCTCGGACATCCTGCACGAGCTCAGCCGGCACAAGAACTTCGGCGTGCGGACCTTCCAGGCCGAGGACGAGATCGCCGGCATCGGCGCCGCCCTCGGTGCCGCCTTCGGCGGCTCCCTGGCGGTGACGACGACCTCCGGCCCCGGCGTGGCGCTGAAGTCCGAGACGATCGGACTCGCGGTCTCCCTGGAGCTGCCGCTCCTCGTCGTCGACATCCAGCGCGGCGGCCCGTCCACCGGTCTGCCCACCAAGACCGAGCAGGCCGACCTCCTCCAGGCCATGTACGGGCGCAACGGCGAGGCCCCGGTGCCGGTCGTCGCCCCGAAGACCCCGGCCGACTGCTTCGACGCCGCCCTGGAGGCGGCCCGCATCGCGCTCACCTACCGCACCCCCGTCTTCCTCCTCTCCGACGGCTACCTCGCCAACGGCTCCGAGCCCTGGCGGATCCCCGAGGTCGACGGCCTGCCCGACCTGCGGACCGCCTTCGCCACCGGCCCGAACCACACCCAGGCCGACGGCACCGAGGTCTTCTGGCCGTACAAGCGCGACCCGGAGACCCTGGCCCGCCCCTGGGCCGTCCCCGGCACCCCCGGCCTGGAGCACCGCATCGGCGGCATCGAGAAGCAGGACGGCACCGGCAACATCTCGTACGACCCCGCCAACCACGACCTCATGGTCCGCACCCGCCAGGCCAAGATCGACGGCATCGACGTCCCCGACCTCGACGTCGACGACCCGGACGGCGCCCGGACCCTGGTCCTCGGCTGGGGCTCGACGTACGGCCCGATCACCGCCGCCGTACGCCGCATCCGCCGCGAGGGCGGCCACATCGCCCAGGCCCACCTCCGCCACCTCAACCCCTTCCCGAAGAACCTCGGCGAGGTCCTGGGGCGGTACGAGAAGGTCGTGATCCCCGAGATGAACCTCGGCCAGCTCGCCACCCTCGTCCGCGCGAAGTACCTGGTCGACGCCCGCTCCCACACCCAGGTCAACGGCATGCCGTTCAAGGCCGAGCAGCTCGCCGCCGCCCTCAAGGAGGCCATCGATGCCTGAGACCTCTGAGCCGCTGCTCCACCTGGTGCCCAAGGCCCAGGCCCGGCAGACCATGAAGGACTTCAAGTCCGACCAGGAGGTCCGCTGGTGCCCCGGCTGCGGTGACTACGCCGTCCTCGCCGCCGTCCAGGGCTTCATGCCCGAGCTGGGCCTGGCGAAGGAGAACATCGTCTTCGTCTCCGGCATCGGCTGCTCCTCCCGCTTCCCGTACTACATGAACACCTACGGGATGCACTCCATCCACGGCCGCGCCCCGGCCATCGCCACCGGCCTGGCGACCTCGCGGCGCGACCTGTCCGTCTGGGTCGTCACCGGCGACGGCGACGCGCTCTCCATCGGCGGCAACCACCTCATCCACGCCCTGCGCCGCAACGTGAACCTCAAGATCCTGCTCTTCAACAACCGGATCTACGGCCTCACCAAGGGCCAGTACTCCCCCACCTCCGAGGTCGGCAAGATCACCAAGTCGACCCCGATGGGCTCCCTCGACGCCCCCTTCAACCCGGTGTCGCTGGCGATCGGCGCGGAGGCCACCTTCGTCGCCCGCACGGTCGACTCCGACCGCAAGCACCTCACCGAGGTGCTGCGCCAGGCCGCCGACCACAACGGCACGGCGCTGGTGGAGATCTACCAGAACTGCAACATCTTCAACGACGGCGCCTTCGAGGTCCTCAAGGACAAGGACCAGGCCCAGGAGGCCGTGATCCGCCTGGAGCACGGGCAGCCGATCCGCTTCGGCGCCGAGCTCGGCAAGGGCGTCGTCCGCGACCCCGCCACCGGCGACCTGGAGGTCGTCGCGGTCACGCCGGAGAACGAGTCCCGGATCCTCGTCCACGACGCGCACGCCGCCTCCCCGACGACCGCCTTCGCGCTCTCCCGCCTCGCCGACCCCGACACCCTCCACCAGACCCCCATCGGCGTCCTCCGCTCGGTGGAACGCCCGGTCTACGACACCCTGATGGCCGAGCAGCTCGACCGCGCGGTGGAACAGCAGGGCGAGGGCGACCTGGCCCGGCTCCTCGCCGGCAACGACACCTGGACCGTGGTCGGCTGACCTTCCGTCACGAGCGGGCGAGGGGCGCGGCCGGCACCGGCCGCGCCCCTCAGCCCGTCGAGGACGCCTCGCGGCGCTCCTTCTCCTTCTGGTTGACCTCCACGGAGCGCCCGAGGCAGCGCGGGACGCCCTTCTCGATCCGGTACGCGAACACCTCGTCGAAGAAGCGGTAGTTGCGCACGGAGTCGAAGCCGTACTTCTTCGCCACCCCGGTGTAGGTGCCCTCCGCGAGCCGGTGGGCGACCCCGTCGCGCTGCACCGTGAGCCCGTCCTTCCGCAGGCCCGCGAGGGACTCGGCGAAGGCGTGGACGGCGTCGTACGCCTCGACCGCGTACCGCTCGACGGGGGTCGCGGCGGGCACGCCCCAGCGCTTCCGGTAGGCGGCGGCGAAGGCCTTGCCGGCCGGGAGCACGTCCGGGTCGACGTAGCTGGTGCCGATGAACCAGCCCTCGGCCGCGGATCCGGCGGTGGTGAGGAACTCCTTCTCCAGAAGGGGTTCGATCCCGCCGCACAGCCCGTCGAAGCCCTCCCGGGCGAGCGCCCGGGCACAGAGTCCGGCGCGGCGCGGCGACGTCCCGGCGTAGAGGAGGGCCTGGGCGCCGCCCGCGACGAGGGGCCTGACCGCCGCGGCGAAGTCCTCGCTGTCCGCGGCGACCGGTCGTCTCGCGACGGTCACGCCGACCTGGTCGAGCGTGGTCTCGGCGTCGTTGCCCATGTACCAGGCGTACCGGCCGCTCGCCAGGTCCTCCACGACCGCGAAACGGCTGAAGCCGCGGGCCAGGCCGGCTGTCGAGAAGGCGAGCTGCAGGGTGGTGCCCACCGGCCGCATCTCGAAGTAGACGCCGGTGGGCAGACTCTCCACGAGCTGTCCCTGGTCGAGGCCGGTGGCGATGGCCGCGCAAAGGAGTCCGGTGCGCCGGTGGACGGGCACGGCCGCGAGGATCGCCTCCTGCGTCGTGGGGCCGAGGACGGCGACGACGGAGCGGTCGGCGCCGAGGGCCTCGGCGGCGGCGGCGGCCCGGCGCGGGTCGCCCGCGTCGTCGCGGACCTGGACGGCGAGGTCGAAGGGGCGGTCGGGGCGGGTGTTGAACTGCTCGACGGCGAGCCGGGCGCCCCGTTCCTGGGCGCGTCCGTCGGCCTTGCGGGGGCCGCTGAGGTCGGTCTGGACGCCGATCGTGTACGTGGCGAGGGCGCGGGTGCCGGTGCCGGTGGCGGCCCCGGTGCCGGTGGGGCGGGTGGCGAGCCAGGCCGTGAGGCCGCCGGCGCCGGCGACGAGCGCGGCGGAGCCGCCGATGATCAGCCTCCGCCGGGACGGGCCGCGCGGGGGGTCGGCGGGCACCAGCGCCGTCGGCTCCGGGACGGGCAGGTCGAGGACGTGGGCGGAGCGCTCGGCGATGAGGGCGGGCAGCCCGGCCGGCAGCAGCTCGCCGGCGGGGCCCCCGGTGCCGCCGAGCGCGTCCCGGACGGCCTCGGCGGTGGGCCGCGCGGCCGGGTCCTTGGCCAGGCAGGCGGTGACGAGCGGCCTCAGGGAGTCGGGGACGGCGTCGAGTTCGGGTTCCTCGTGGACCGTGCGGTAGACGACGGAGGCGACCGTGCCGGTGCCGAAGGGGCGTTCGCCGGTGAGGACGTAGGCGAGGACGCAGCCGAACGCGAACACGTCGGCGGGCGGGCCGACTTCGCCGGCTCCGGCGACCCTGGCCTGTTCGGGGGCGAGGTAGCCGGGGGTGCCGATCATGGCGTCGGTGGCGGTGAGGGCGGTCGCCCCGGCGGTGCGGGCGATGCCGAAGTCGATGAGCCGGGGCCCGTCGAGGGCGAGGAGGACGTTGGCGGGCTTGACGTCCCGGTGGACGAGACCGACCGCGTGGAGGTCGGCGAGGGCGTCGGCGAGCCGGGCGCCGAAGGCCCGCACGGCCGGTTCGGGCAGGGGGCCGTGGAGGGCGACGGCCTCGGCGAGGGAGGGCCCGGGGACGTACTCGGTGGCGAGCCAGGGTTCGCGGGCCTCCGGGTCGGCGCCGAGGACGCGGACCGTCCAGCGGCCGCCGATCCGCTCGGCGGTGCGGGCCTCGCGGCGGAAGCGCTCGCGGAAGGCGGGGTCGGCGGCGTGCTCGGCGCGGATCAGTTTGACCGCGGCGAGCCCGCCGCCGGGGGTGCGGGCCAGGTAGACGACGCCCATGCCGCCGGAGCCGAGCCGGCCGAGCAGGCGGTGGCCGGCGATCGTGGACGGGTCGGACCGGTGGAGCGGGCGCACGGATCAGCCGCCCGCCTTCTTCGTGGGGGTCGCGGGCGCGGCGCCGAGGGACTGGTACCGCCCGTCCTTCACCCGGTAGAGGAAGGTGCCGACGCCGTTGAGGTTGCCGTCCTTGTCGAAGGAGTAGCCGCCCATGATCCCCTTGTGGACGTCCTTGCGCAGGAGGGGCGCGAGGGTGGCGCGGTCGGGGCGTTTGCCGCCCTTCTCGTACGCCGCCCGCACGTGCTTCGCGAGGAGGAGCGTGACGTCGTAGGCCTCGCCCGCGTACCAGAGGGGGGCGTTGCCGTAGCGGGCCCGGTGGGCGGCGACGAAGGCGGTGGACTCCTTGCGGACGGTGGGGTCGGCGACCGGCGCGCCGAGGGTCCAGCCCTCGGCGGCGCGGCCCGCGTCGCGCAGGAAGCGGTCGCCGAAGACGTGCTGTCCGGCGAGGCGGGGGCCGGTGAAGCCGAGGGCGTCGAGGGCCTTGGCGGCGCGGATGGCGGAGGGCAGGAGTCCGGCGTGGACGTACGCGTCGATGCCGGCGTCCACCATCTCGCCGACGACCCGCTCCAGGCCCTTGGCGCCGCCGGGGATGACCCGGGGGTGCGGCAGGATCCCGCCCTGTTTGAAGCCGAAGTCGGCACCGACCACGAACTGCCAGGAGTAGGGGTCGTCGGTGCGTTCCTGGAGGAGCCCGGGGCGGTCGGGGTGGTGGACGGCCTGCGCGTGGTAGGCGAGGTGCATCCCGTTGAAGGCGTGGATGGGACAGGCCCGGACGATGCTGCCGCCCTGGTTCTGGGCGGGGTTGACGAGGAGGTTGAGGCCCGCGGAGACGGTGACGACGGGGAGTCCCGCCTCGTCGTAGGCGGGCAGCGACTCCTGGCCGGTGTAGTCGTGGCTGGGGCCGATGATGCCGAGGACGTCGGGGTCGGAGGTGAGGACGCGGGCGGCGGCGAGGGCGCGGGTCTTGTCGCCGCGGTCGTCGGAGACCTTCACGTCGAGCGTGAACGGCCTGTCCTTCCGGGAGTTGAAGGCCTCGACGGCGAGCCGGACGCCGCGCTCCTGGGCCTGCCCGACCTCCTTGCCGGGTCCGCTGAGGTCGGCCTGGACGCCGATGGTCCACCGGCGGGCCTTCGGCGGGGGCGTGCCCTTGGCGTCCGGGCGGTCGTCGCGGAGGGCCAGCCAGGTGCCGGCGCCGCCCGCGGCGAGGACGGCGGCGGCGCCGGAGACGAGGAGGAAGCGGCGGCGGCTGCGGGAGGGGGGCCCGGGCGGGGCCGTGTCGGCGGCGGTCGCGTCGATGTCCGGGAGCGCGAGCATCCGGGCGGAGCGCTCGGCGATGGTGCGGACGACGGGGTCGGGCAGCCAGTCGGCGGCGGTGCCGGGAGTGTCCACGACGAGCCGCCCGACGAGCTCCTCGGCGGTGGGCCGGGCGGCCGGGTCCTTGGCGAGGCACTCCCGCAGCACCGGCAGCAGTCCGGCGGGTACGCCGGCGAGGTCGGGCTCGTCGTGGACGGTCCGGTACATGAGGGCGTCGACGGCGCCGGTGCCGAAGGGCGGGCGGCCGGTGGCCGCGTAGGCGAGGAGGCAGCCGAAGGCGAAGACGTCGGAGGCCGGTCCGATGTCTCCGGTACGGGCCTCCGCCTGCTCGGGCGCGAGGAAGCCGGGGGTGCCGACGACCATGTCGGTGCCGGTGAGCGCGGTCTCCCCGGCGGGGTCGGCGGCGCGGGCGATGCCGAAGTCGATGAGCCGGGGCCCGTCGACGGCGAGGAGGACGTTGCCGGGCTTCACGTCCCGGTGGACGAGCCCGGCGGCGTGGACGGCGGCGAGCGCGCGGGCCACGGCCCCGCCGAGGACGCGGAGGCTGCGGCCGGGCAGCGGCCCGTGCGCGGCGATCGCCTCGCCGAGGGAGGGCCCGGGCACGAAGGCGGTGGCGAGCCAGGGTTCGGGGGCGTCGGGGTCGGCGCCGAGGACCGGGACGGCCCACGGGGAGACGACCCGGCGGGCGGCCTCGACCTCGCGCCGGAACCGGGCCCGGAAGTCGGCCTGTTCGGCCCGGTCGGAGAGCGTCACCTTCACGGCGGCGAGTTCGCCCGCGTCCGTACGTCCCAGGTAGACCACGCCCATGCCGCCGGCTCCGAGCCGCCCGAGGAGCCGGTACCCGGCGATGCCGGAGGGGTCGGAGGGAGACAGCGGCGCGAGGTCTCCCGGCACGGGCCCCGGCGGGGCCGGGACCGGCGCGGGCGGGGCCGGCGGGGTGGCCGGGGCGTGGTCCGGCACGGCCGGTGTCCCGCTCTCGCCCGGTGTCCCCTGCGCGTCCGGGGTGTCGTCCGGTGCGGTCACTGTTCTGCCTCCAGCGCGGTCTCGGCACGGGTGAGCATGGTCACCGAGGCCTGGGCCATCGCCGTGGCCAGGTCGGCTTCGGTGTGGCCGGGGGCGCCCTTGGCGGAGACGGCGACGGTCACCTGGCCGAGCCGGGACTGGGACCAGCCGTAGTAGTGCTCGCCGGGCACGCCGTCCTTGAGGTACGTGCCGCGCTCGTTGACGGCGTCGGAGGCGGTCAGGTTGCCTCCGACACCGTAGGAGTTGCCGAGCGACATCAGGCCGGAGATCCGCTCGCCGTCGCGGAGGGTCTGGCCGGGGCAGCGCAGTGCCTCCTCCAGGGTCTCGGCCATCTCCCAGTCGGCGGCGTCCTCCGTGCGGTGGACGGTGACGGTGGACGAGACCCGGACCGTCCCCTTGCCGCCGGCGGCGGGGAGCTCCATGTAGGCGGTCACGCTGTGGAGGACCGTCCGCGGCAGGGTTCCCGTCTCCCACCGGCAGTCCTCGTCGAGGACGGGCCAGTAGCCCTCGGGGCTGAGGTACGGGTCCCGCTCGACGTATCCGGGGCCCCAGGATCCGGGCCCGCCGGACAGGATCTCGCGGGCGAGCGCGACCGCGTCGGGCCGGGTCTTGGGGGCGCGGTCCGGATCGGGGGCGAACCCGAGCTCCTTCGGGGTCGCGGAGGGCGACGCGGTCGCGGTCGCGCTCGCGGTCGGCGCCGGGGTCGTACCGGACGGGGTCCCGCTCTTCCCGTCTCCCCCGCCGCCCCCTCCCGAGCATCCCGTCACCAGCAGCCCGCCCGCCAGGACGGCACAGCAGGCACGCGACAGCCGTACGCTGGACACGATTCCCCCACCCCCCGCTCACACGATTCCCCCAGGGGTCACGATCGTATGCGCGGAACGACCAACTCCGGTCCGCTACAGGCTCATTGGGCGCGGGCTTCGTCGTAGCGGGCGCGGGCCGCCTCGACGTCGGGGACCCGGGACTCGGTCCAGAGCGCGAGGGAGCCGACCCGCCCGGCCGCCTCCTCGCCGAGGGGGGTGAGGGCGTAGTCGACGCGGGGCGGGATGACGGGCTTGGCGTCGCGGAGGACGAAGCCGTCGCGCTCCAGGGTCTGGAGCGTCTGCGTGAGCATCTTCTCGCTGACGCCGCCGATCCGCCGCCGCAGTTCGCTGAAGCGGTACGAGCGCTCCAGGAGGGCGATCAGGACGAGCACGCCCCAGCGGCTGGTGACGTGCTCCAGGACCAGTCGGGACGGGCACATGGTGCCGTCCACGTCCGCCAGCAGGGGCCTCACGGGGACCTCGGCACTCGCCCCGGCGCGCGTCCCGGTCTTCGTTTCGGTCTTCGTTTCGGTGCTCACCTCGACACTTACCTCCATGCCAGTACCTTACTTCAAAGTGGGTACTTTCCTGAAGTTAGTGCCCATCGTACGGTGAGTGTGCACCTCCCCACCACACCCCGAAGGAACCCCCCATGAGCATCGTCGTCACCGGAGCCACCGGACAGCTCGGCCGTCTCGTCGTCGACGCCCTCCTCGCCGACCCGGCCGTCCCCGCCGGGACCGTCGTCGCCGTCGTGCGGAACAAGGAGAAGGCCGCCGACCTCGCCGACCGCGGCGTCGAGCTGCGGATCGCCGACTACGGGCAGCCGGAGACGCTGGCCGGCGCCTTCGAGGCGGGCGACCGGGTGCTGCTGATCTCCGGCAGCGAGGTCGGACGGCGGGTGCCGCAGCACGCCGCCGTGATCGACGCGGCCAAGGCGGCGGGCGTGGCCCAGCTCGCGTACACCGGCGTCCTGGGCGGCCCCGAGGCCGACTTCGACCTGGCCGCGGAGCACAAGGAGACGGAGGCGCTGATCCTCGCCTCCGGCCTGCCGCACACCTTCCTCCGCAACGGCTGGTACAGCGAGAACTACACCGCGAACCTCGCCCCCGTCCTCGCGCACGGCGCCGTCGTCGCCAACGCGGGCGAGGGCCGGATCGCCTCCGCCACCCGCGCCGACTACGCGGCCGCCGCGGCGGCGGTGCTGACCGGCCCGACCGAGGAGCACCTGGGCCGCGCGTACGAGCTGAGCGGCGACGAGGCCTGGTCGCTCGCCGAGTACGCGGCGGAGATCGGCGCCCGCAGCGGGCGCGCGATCGCGTACACGAACGTGCCGGCCGAGACGCACCTGGAGATCCTGACGGGCGCGGGGGTGCCGGAGTTCTTCGCGGAGATCCTCGTCGACGTGGACAAGGCGATCGAGCGCGGCGCGCTGGCCGTCACGACCGGCGACCTCGCCCGGCTGATCGGCCGCCCGACCACCCCGATCGGCGCCACGATCGACGAGGCGCTCGCCGCGGCGGAGTGACCCACCCCCAAGGTCATGACCGTATGGCGGTACACACATGACAGCCTGCCCCGTGCGGCGCTACCGTCGTCGGAACAGCGCGGCGCAGGGCGGGAGGCTTTCATGGGCAGCGGAAGAGGGACGGTCGCCGGGACCGGCGGCACCACGAGGACGACGGAGAAGACCGGCGCGGGCACCGAGAACCGCGCCGGTCTGGTGTACGGCATCGTCGCGTACGCGATCTGGGGCCTGGTCCCGCTCTACTGGCCGCTCCTGAAGCCGGCCGGCGCGGGCGAGATCCTCGCCCACCGGATGGTGTGGTCGTTCGCCTTCGTCGGCCTCGCCCTGCTGGCGCTGCGCCGCTGGGACTGGGTGCGGGAGCTGCTCGCCAACCCGCGCAAGCTCGGCCTGCTGACCATCGCCGCGACCGTCATCACCGTGAACTGGGGCCTGTACATCTGGTCGGTCAACCACGGCCACGTCGTCGAGTCGTCCCTCGGCTACTTCATCAACCCGCTGGTGACGATCGCGCTCGGCGTCCTCGTCCTGAAGGAACGCCTCCGCCCGGCCCAGTGGGCGGCCGTCGGCATCGGCCTCGCGGCGGTGCTGGTGCTGGCGATCGGCTACGGCCGCCCGCCGTGGATCTCCCTCACCCTCGCCTTCTCCTTCGCCGTCTACGGCCTGGTGAAGAAGCAGGTGAACCTCGGCGGCCTGGAGTCCCTGGCGGCGGAGACCGCCGTCCTCTTCCTGCCGGCCCTCGGCTATCTGGTCTTCCTCGGCTCGCGTTCCGAACTCGCCTTCGGAACCGAGGGCGCCGGCCACATGGCGCTGCTCGCCTCGACCGGCATCGTCACCGCGATCCCGCTGATCTGCTTCGGCGCGGCGGCGATCCGGCTCCCGCTCTCCACCCTGGGCCTCCTCCAGTACCTGGCCCCCACCTTCCAGTTCCTCCTCGGCGTCGTCTACTTCCACGAGGCCATGCCGCCCGAGCGCTGGGCCGGCTTCTCCCTCGTCTGGCTCGCCCTCGTCCTGCTGACCTGGGACGCCCTCCGCACCGCCCGCCGCAGCCGCGCGGCCGTCGTCCGCGCCGCCCAGGAGGCGTCGGACCGGCTGGCCCAGGAGGCGGCGGAGGCGGCCTCGGCGCCCGGACCGGAGGCCGTACGCGAGCCGCGGGGCTGATCCCGCACACCGCCGTCGAAGGCCCCGCCCGGAATCGGGCGGGGCCTTTCCCGTGCACGCGCGCGTGCACCCGGGACCGGCTCCGGGGGCGGGCTCAGACCGTCACCTCCCGGGCGGGCTCCCGCTCCGGCCCGGCCGGCCGGCGCCCGCCGGCGCGGAGGGCGGCGACGGCGACCAGGGTGCCCAGGGCGACCAGCACCACCGGCACGGCGAGGGCCGCGCGGAAGCCGGTGAGGCCGCCGCCGGAGAGCCCGTACACGGCCGTCACGGCGGCGATGCCGACCGCCGAACCGAACTGGGTCGCGGTGGTGAGCAGCCCGCTCGCGAGCCCCTGCTCGTGCTCCGCGACGCCGTCGGTGCCGGCGATGGTCAGCGGGCCGTACGCGAGGGAGAAGGCGAGGCCGGTGAGGAGGAGGGTCGGGAACATCGCCGCGTACGACCAGTCGGGTCCGACCGGGAGGAAGAGCGCGTACGCGGCGAGGGCGGCGAGGAAGCCGCCGAGGACCACCTTGGCGTTGCCGTACCGGGCCACCAGGCGCGGGGTCAGCGTCGGGGCGAGGACCGCGTCGACGCCCATCACCAGGAGCGCCAGGGCGGTGTGGAGCGAGGACCAGCCGCGCAGCTCCTGGAGGTAGAGGGTGGCGACGAACTGGAAGCCGAAGAAGGCGCCGACGAAGAGCAGCGCGCCGAGGTCGGCGCGGAGCACGGACGGCGTGCGCAGCAGCCCCAGCCGGACGAGCGGGACGGCGGCCCGGCGTTCGACGCGGACGAAGGCGGCGGCGAGGGCGAGCCCGGCGGCGAACACGCCGAGGGTGAGGGCCCACCCGTCGAGCCCGTGCTCCAGCCGGACGACGCCGTAGGCCAGGAGGAGCATCGCCCCGGCGGCGGCCAGCGCCCCGGCCAGGTCGAAGCCGCCCCGGGGCCGCTCCTCCCCGCGGGTCCGGTCCTCCTTCGGCACGAGGCGGACGGCGGCGGCCAGCAGGACGGCGGCGTACAGGACGGGCGCGATGAAGACCCAGCGCCAGCCGAGTTCGGTGAGCAGGCCGCCGGTGACGAGGCCGAGCGAGAAGCCGCCGCCGGCGACCCCCGCGAAGACCAGCAGGGCCTTGTCCCGCTGCGGCCCCTCCGGATAGGAGGTGGTGATGACGGACAGGGCCGCCGGGGTCATGAAGGCGGCGGCGACGCCGGTGGCGAAGCGGGCGAGGACGAGCGTCGGGCCGTCGTCGGCGAGGGCGCCGAGGCCGGAGAAGAGCAGGAAGACGGTGAGCCAGCCGAGGAACATCCGCCGTCTGCCGAGGAGGTCGGCGGCGCGCCCGCCGAGGAGGGTGAAGCCGGCGTAGCCGAGGACGTAGGCGGACATCACCCAGGCGGCGGTGGAGGTGGTGAGGCCGAGGTCGGCGCGGATGGCGGGGACGGCGACGGCGAGCATGGCGACGTCGATGCCTTCGAGGAAGACCGCCCCGCTGAGGACGAGGAGCAGCCCCCAGGCACGTAAAGACACAACTGCCTCCGAAAGGAAGTGGGTTGGGGTGGGGTGGTTACCGTTCCGAGGGCCGGTTCCCTCTTGTAACCACCTCGATCCTGCGGCAGCATCGGGAGGCATGGAAGAAGGCACTTCGAAGTCACCCGGTACCCCTGGAGTAACCGTCGGAGCCCCCGCCGCCCCGCGCGGCTGCCATCCCGACGGCGGCGACGCGGACCCCTTCCAGTGGGACACCCGCGAGGACTGCGAGGTCCGCCAGATCCTGGACCGGATCGCCGACAAGTGGTCGCTCCTGGTGATCGCGCTCCTGGAGAACAGGGTGGTCCGCTTCTCGCAGCTCCGCCGGGAGATCGACGGCGTGAGCCAGCGCATGCTGACCGTCACCCTGCGCCAGCTGGAGCGCGACGGCCTGGTCCGGCGCACCGTCCACCCCACGGTCCCGCCCCGCGTCGACTACGAGCTCACCCCGCTGGGCGCCACCCTGCACACCACGATCCGCTCCCTGGTGACCTGGACGGAGCTCCACCAGAACGAGATCGCGGTGGCGCGGGAGCGCTACGACGCCCGGGAGACGACCCCGGCGTAGCCCGCCGCCCGGAGTGACGGCTTCCGGTGGCAGGCGGGGGTGGGCGTGGGTACGTATGGGGGATGGAACCACTGCACTGGAAAGTCGTGATCGACGCCCGCGACCCGCACGCCCAGGCCGCCTTCTGGGCCGCCGCCCTCGGCTACGTCGAGGAGGACCACAGCGGGCTCGTCGCGCGGCTGCTCGCCGCCGGGGCCGTGCCGGCCGAGGCGACCGCGACCGTGCGCCCCGGCACACCGGAGGAGCGGCTCGGGTGGCACGACCTCGCCGCCGTGCGCCATCCGGACGACCCGGTGTCGGAGGAGAACGGCGCCGGTCTCGGCCGCCGGATCCTCTTCCAGCGGGTCCCCGAGGCCAAGACCGTGAAGAACCGCCTCCACCTCGACGTGCACGCCGGCCCCGGCACCCGCGACGCCCAGGTGGAGCGCCTGGAGAAGCTGGGCGCGGGCGTGCGGCGGCGGGTGGCGGAGCAGGGCGGCGCGTGGGTGGTGATGACCGACCCCGAGGGCAACGAGTTCTGCGTGCAGTAGCGGGGCGGCCGGCACGGCAGCGGGACGGCCGGCACGGCAGCGGGCCCGCGCCCGTCAGGGGCGCCGCACCTCGAAGTGGAAGCAGCCGTACTCGACCGCCCGCACGTGCACCAGCGCCACGGCCGGATCGGCGAAGGCCTCGGCGAACGCCTCGTCGAGGCCCGGGAGTTCGACGAGCCGGCCGCCGAGGATGCGACCGTCCGTCCCGTACCGGCGCACCGTCCGCAGGGCTCCCGCCCGTTCGAAGGGGTACGCCTCCTCCTCCCAGGCGCCGGAGCTCCCCGGCCCCCCGCACTCCTCCGCGTGCACGAAGACCGGCCCCACCTCGTCGTACGCCCCCGGCGCGGCCCCCGCGGCGGCCGCCCACCGCCGCAGCGGGGCGTACGAGACGAGGGCGATGCGCTCTCCGGCGCGGCCGGGGCGCAGGCAGCAGCGCAGCGGGTCGCCGTCCTCCTCCGCGGCGTACGGGAGGCAGGGGCGTCCGGCGTCGTCGACGGACCGGAGCGCGGCGAGGGCGGCGGGCTCGACGGCCCGTGGCGTGTAGAGGCTCATGCGTCCAGCCTCGCCGCGCGCCCCGCGTCCCGCTGGCGGCATTCGGACCCCGCGCTCGACGGCCCGGATCCGGCCGGGCCGGGCGGCCCGGGCCGTCCTGGGCCGTCGGGCCGGGGTGACGCGCCCGGACCGGCCCGGGCCCGTCAGGCCGGGGCGATGCGCCGCCGCAGCAGACAGAACACGTTGCCCTCCGGGTCGGCCAGGACGTGCCAGTCCTCCTCGCCCGTCTGCCCGACGTCCGCGGGCCTGGCGCCGAGCGCGAGCAGCCGCTCCAGCTCGGCGTCCTGGTCACGGTCGGTCGGGTTGACGTCGACGTGCAGGCGGACCTTCCCCGTCCGGGGTTCGTCGTTCGGGCTGAGGACGATCGTCGGCTGCGGCCCGCCGAAGCCGACCCCGGGCGGCCCGATCTCGATGCTCCCGTCGACCTCCCGCCCGACCTCGACGTACCCGAGGACCTCGTTCCAGAACACGGCGAGCCGTTCGGGGTCGGCGCATTCGAGGACCAGTTCGCTGATGCGGCATGCCATGCGGCCCAGCGTACGCACGGCCCGGGCTCCGGCGGCGCCTTCCGCCGCCTACAGGCGCCGGACCACCGCCGCCTCCGCCCGCTCCACCGAGCCGCGGCCGTGGGCGTGGACGAGGGCGAGGTGGAAGAGGGCGGGGGCGAGCGGGGCCCACCGGTGGCGCCGTTCCGGGGAGAGGAGGTGGCGGACCACGTCGGTCGTGCGGAAGGGCACGTACTCCATGGCGGCGTGCTCCCAGCGGTCCGCGACGCCCCGGCTCGTACGGGCCCGCAGCTCCTCGCCCGTCAGTCCGGTCAGCCGCGCGGTGAAGTGGGCGCTCCACATCCGGCTCTCGACGTCGAGCACGAACGCGAGCAGCGTGAGCGTGAACTCGTGCGGTTCCAGGGAGAGTTCCTCGCGCATGCCGCGCCGGGCGACCGCGTGCAGGTCGGGCGCGTGACGGCCCGAGGCGTCGATGTTCCGGGCGAGGCCCTCGTTCACGGAGGAGTTCCACAGCCCGGGCGCCATCCGGACCCGGTCCCCGCGCCGGCTGATCACCAGCAGGTCGTCGGCCGTGACGACGGCGACGTTCACGCCGAAGCTGCACTGGAGGAAGGAGGGCGCGGTCAGCGGCGCGTCCGGGTCGAGCCAGCGCCCGCGCGGGGTCGAGCCGTCGGGCAGCCGCCGGTCCAGCTGCTGGGCGGCGAGGAAGGTGTAGTAGTCGGTGGGGCGCAGCCGCAGGTGCACCTCGGAGGCCTCGTCGAGGGGCGTACGGGTCACCTCGACGGACTCGACCGCGTACCGCTCCCCGTTCCAGACCGGCTGCCGCTCGCCGGACGCGACCGCCCGCGCCTCCTCCGCCTCGATCTCGGCCCTCCAGGGCGCCAGTTCGGCGGGCAGCTCGACCTCGTCCTCCAGCACCCGCACGTGGACGGCCTCGGGCGCGATCGGCCGCTCCCCGTCGCCCTCCACGATCAGCGCGGAGGTGTGCAGCGGCCCGATCGAGAAGGTCCCCCACGCGCCTCCCTCTTCGGGCCGGTACGTGAGGCTCCGCACCTTCCCGGCCGCGCGGCGCCGCGCCTTGAACCACAGGTCCTGCGCCGACTGCTGGAAGAGGGTCGCGAAGACGACGCCGAGGACGGCGCCGAGGATTCCGTTTCCGAGGTCTATGTCCACGCGCAGCAGCCTAGGTTGTCGTACCCGCGCCCTACGCTCCCCCTCGAACGGAAGACCGAGGAAGTGGAGGCAGGTCATGGGTGGCAACAGCTGGTGGCAGACGGGCCCGTACGACGCCGATCTCGCGGTCGCCTTCCGGCGGGCCCAGGAAGCGGAACTGGCCGAGGACGACCGGGGGTTCGAGGGCCGCACGGTCGCCGAGCTGTGGAGGAGCGGGGACTGGGCCGAGTTCATCTTCACCGGCGGCACCGCCACGGTCCTGGACCAGATCCACACGGTCCCCGCGACGGAGCCCGAAGACGGCCCCTACATGCGCCCGTTGACGGAGGAGGAGGTCCGCGCCTGGTGCCCGCACGGCAGGCCCACCGCCGCGGAATGGAAGGCGGCCCTCCGCGCCGACGACGAGCTCTTCCCCCACCGTGGTCTCGGCCGCTGCACGACCCTCTACGAGGAGGGCGAGCCGGCGGAGATCGGCTACTGGGGCGTGACGGCGGACTAGGTCCTGTCCGGGGGCGCGTGACCGTCGGCCGGTGACCCGAGCCGACGGGTCCGGCCACGGGCCGGCTACGAGTCCGGCCACGGCCACGAGTCCGGCTATGGGTACGGGTCCGGCCACAGCCACGGCCACGAGTCCGGCTACGGGTACAGCTTCTCCCCCTTCGCCAGCATCGCCACGAACTTCTCGATCCGGCGCGCCCGGGTCTCGGCCTTCTTGGCGTCCTGGATCCGGTACAGGACGGCGTAGCGGTTCTGGCGGTCGAGCGTCTCGAAGAACGACGCCGCGGCCGGGTCGGCGGCCAGGGCCGCGGCGAGGTCGTCCGGCACGGTGGCCACCTTGGCGCTGTCGTACGCCGCCTCCCAGCGGCCGTCCGCCTTCGCGCGGTCGACCTCGGCCTGCCCGGCCGGGCGCATCCGGCCCTGCGCGACCAGGGCGGCCACCTTCTCCCGGTTGATCTTGGACCACCTGCTGTTCCTCTTGCGCGGGGTGAACCGCTGGAGCCACCACTCCTCGTCGAACTTCGCCTTCTGCCCGTCGATCCAGCCGTAGCAGAGCGCCGCGTCGAGCGCCTGGGCGTAGTCCAGCGCGACGACTCCCGGCGCCTTCTTGCGGATCTTGAGCCAGATGCCCGGCCGGACGGCGTGGTTCTCCCCGAGCCATTCCTCGAACGCCTCGGCTGAGGCGAACGCGACGATCTCCAGGTCCTCAGTCATCCCGGCAGCGAACCACACCCGCCCGATCGCCGTCCGCGACACCCCGGACTTGACCCTCACGCGACGTGAGGCCGAAAGCTGGCGGTCATGAGCGACCACTACGACGCCTTCGAGGTCAGCCCCGTCCCCGCCCCCGGCCCCGACGCCGTGCCGCCGGAGCCGTTCCACGGCATCTACGGCATGCCCGCCTTCGTCTCGATCCCCACCACCGACCTGGCCGCCTCCGTGGACTTCTGGACCCGTGGCCTCGGCTTCTTCGAACTGTTCGCCATCCCCGGCACCCTGGTGCACCTGCGCCGCTGGGCCTTCCAGGACGTCCTCCTCGTCGCGGCGGACTCCGCCCCCGAGCGGGCACCCGCGATGAGCGTGAGCTTCTCCTGCGTGCTCGGCCAGATCGACGGGCTCGTCGCCTCCTGCCGCGCCGCCCTCCCCGGTTCGGTCTCGGCCGACAGCCCCCGGGACACCCCCTGGAACACCCGCGACGTCGAGGTCGTCACCCCGGAGAAGGCCAGGATCGTCCTCACCGCCGCGAAGCCCTACGACCCGGACACCCAGGAGGCGCGGAACCTCGCCGCGATCGGCATCACCGCGCCGACCACCCGTCCCGGCCCCGGCCCCGGCAAGAATGAGGAGCATGCCTGACACCCACGGAACCGCCGGTGCCGCCGACGCCGACGGCCTCACCGTCGGCCAGGTCTCGGCCCGCCTCGGCGTCACCGTCCGCGCGCTGCACCACTGGGACGAGATCGGCCTCGCCCGGCCCTCGCTGCGCACGGCCGCCGGATACCGGCTCTACACCGCCGCCGATCTCGCACGCCTGCACCGCGTCGTCGTCTACCGCGAGCTCGGCCTCGGTCTCGACCGGATCGGGGCCGTCCTGGACGACGCGGACACCGACGTCCCCGCCGCGCTGCGCGCCCAGCGCGCCCAGGTCGCCGAGCGCGTCGAGCGCCTCCGGCGGCTCGGCGCCGGCCTCGACCGGATGATCGAGGCCCACGAGCGCGGTCTGCTGCTGACCGTCGACCAGCAGGCCGCGATCTTCGGCCCCGACTGGGACCCGGAGGGCCCGGCGAAGGCGCGCGCGCAGTACGGGGACACCGCCCAATGGCGCCAGTACGCCGAACGCTCGGCCTCCCGCACCCCCGAGGAGTGGCAGGCCGTCACCGACGCCAGCGCCGCCCTCGACCGCGAGCTCGCGTCCGCGATGGACGCGGGCCTCGCCCCGGGCAGCCCGGAGGCGAACGAGCTCGTCGAACACCACCGCGCCGTCTTCGCCGCGTACTTCCCCCTCACCCGGGAGATGCAGGTCTGCCTCGCCCGCACGTACGCGTCGGACCCCGGCTTCACCGCGCACTACGACGCCCTCCGCGAGGGTCTGGCGGTCTGGTTCCGCACCGTCGTCGACGCGAGCGCCCGCGCCCACGGCATCGACCCCGACACGGCAGCCTGGCGGTAGGCGACGGTGGTCAGCCGGTCGCCGGGGGACGACCCTGCCGCGGGCCGCCCCGGCGTACCCGTCGACCTCGCGGTCCTTCCCCGTCCGGGCGTCGAGGGCGTCCGCGCTCGAACCGTTCGCGCGGGCCGGTGCCGTGACAGCGAGCCGTCACGCGAACGACGGCCACCGGTCGGCGGCCCACTCCCGCCAGGTCGCCCACCCGGGCGGCGGACCGGCGGGCGCACGGCCGGAAAGCTCCGCCTCGTCGGGTTCCTCGAAGTGCGCGCGCCCCTGCCGGATGTCCGCCTCGGTCAGCGGGAACGTCTCCTCCGGGGCCGTCGCCTGGCGATGGCGGATCCGGGCGCGCTGGATCTCCTCGTCGACCGGCAGGTACTCCATGCGGAAGGAGGCGTCCTCCGCCTCCGCCAGCCAGCGGACCGCCGATCTCTCGTCCCGGGACCAGCAGCCGTAGTCCACCACCACGTCGGTGCCGAGCCTCAGTGCCTCCAGGGCGAGCCAGAGCATGCGTCCTTCCAGCACGTCCCGCTTCCCGTCCACGTCCGGCAGGCCGAACAGAGGGATCATCCACTCGTCCGGCGTCAGACGCAGCGCGCCGTGTTCCTCGGACAGCCGCCGGGCGCGCGTCGTCTTGCCGGCCCCGGGCAGGCCGACCATCAGGAACAACGTAGCCATGCCCGGAGCGTGCCAGGGCACCCGAAGGGACGCCCACCGGTTTTCCGCGCCTTCGGACCGCTACGCGCGGGAGCCGTACGCCACGAACCCGGCCCACGCCGCGGAGGTGAAGGCGAGGCGGGGGCCGGTGGCGTCCTTGGAGTCACGGACGTGGACGGTGCCGGGGGTGGAGGCGATCTCGACGCAGTCTGATGCTCCGTTACCGCTGTCGCTGTAGCTGCTCTTGGTCCAATCCAGCTCGGACGTGCCCATCATGTCTCTCCCAGCAGTTGTTCGATGAAGTCCCGCGACTCCGCCGGAGTGAGGGCCTGGGACCGGATGATGCCATAGCGCAAGTCCAGGATCCGGAGTCGCTTGAGGTCAGAGACGGGGCGGCCGTTGAAGTCGCCGTCCATTCGCCCCACCGCCGTGCCGTCCGCGAACTTCAGGAGCGCGATGCGCCCTCCGTTCCCAGGATGATCCGCGCGCTCGGTCGGCATCACCTGGATCTCGACGTGGGGCAACTCGCCCACCTCCAGCAGATGCTCAAGTTGACGACGTAGCACCATCTTCCCCCCGATGGGTCGCCGTAGCGACACCTCTTCCTGGACGAAGCTGAACTCCGGAGCCGGATCCTTTTCCAGCACCGACCGGCGTGCCACTCGCGCCGCCAAGTACCTCTCCAGCTGATCCGCCCTGAACGCGGGGCGCCAGGTCTGCATGATTGCTCGCGAGAACTCGTCGGTCTGCAAAAGACCGTGGACGTTGAAGTTCGAGTACATGCAGAACTCGACCGCCCGCCCCTCCAGCTTCGCCAGATCCCGGATCGGCTTCGGATACCGGACCTCCGCGATGTCCTTCTTCATCTCCGTGACGAGACCGCCCGCGCCCAGGACATCGTCCGCCTTGTCCAGGAACTCGGGCCTCGGGATCCGGTCCCCCCGCTCCAGCTTCCGGATCATGTCCTCGCCGTAGCCCGTCCGCTCGCCCAGCTCCGCCGCGCTGAGGCCCTTCGCCTCGCGCCAGGTCTTGAGCTGGCGCCCCACCGTGGCCAGGACGGCCTTTCCGGGCTCGTCGCCGGGGTCCACCTCCCAGCCCGCGTCCTCGACGACGACACCATCCACCTCGTCCACGCTCATGCGTGCCCACCTCCTCGTGGCGGCCCTCTACCCGAAGCGCGGCCCGAGACAGTCGAGACAAGACGGGACAGCGGCAGGACAGTAACCGTACGTAAGGGCGTTTCCCCTACGCAGCGTAGGCAGAGGTCGCCACGCTGAATCCCATGAACCCGGAAACCGGCCAACTCATGGCAAGTGCACGCCACTTCACCCTCCAGCTCTCCTCGACCCCCCGTGGCGCCCGGCTGGCGCGGCTGCTCACCGTCGAGCAGCTGCGTCACTGGGGGCTGGAGGGTTCGATCGAGGCGGCGGAGCAGGTCGTCGCCGAGCTGGCGAACAACGCCGTGACGCACGGACACGTTCCGGGGCGGGATTTCCGGCTCCGGACGATCGCCACGGGGGCGGCGCTCCGGATCGAGGTCACGGACACGCGCGGTGACCGCGTACCGCTGCTTCCGGGTCGCTCCCCCGCCGCCGGGAGCGGGCGCGGACTGCTCCTCGTCGAGGCGCTGTCCCGCGGCTGGGGCGTGCGGCCGGGGCCGGCTCCGCAGAAGACGGTCTGGGCCGAACTCCCGCTGCCGTGAGGGCCCTCACCGCGTCGCGGGTGTCCGCGACGCGGTGGCGGTCCCGTACGACCGGCCGGGGGCTGAACCCGGCGCCGTACGGGAGACCCGCCGGGCCCTCCGCCGCCCCGGGCCCGTTCCAGGACCGCGGCGACCGCGACCGTGCCTTCCGCGCCCCGGAACAGGGCCGGTGCGGGGTCTGCCAGGCCTCGGCCGCCGCCTAGCATCGCCGCATGGCGACCTTCGTGCACCTGACACCCGCCGCCTGCGCGGCGAACATCCGGCGGAGCGGGATCAAGGCGCGGGGAGAACGGCGCGGGGTCCATCTCTTCCCCGTGCTGGCCTCGTACGCGCTGACCCACCAGTGGCTGCGGGAGCTGGCCCGGCGGCAGGGGCCGCGCGGGATGGTCGCCGTCCACGTGCGGCTGCCGGACGGGGAGCCGGTGGCCGTGGGGCGGTACGGGCGGAGCCAGGACGAGGTCACGGCGGCCGAAGCGGTGCGGCGGATACGGGAGTTGGGGGACGGAGCGCTCGGGTGGGAGGTGTTCCTGCCCCGGGCGGTCGCGCGCGGCGAGGTGCGGCAGGTGCGGGCGGTGCGACAGGTCGCCGGATGGCGGTACTTCCCCGGGGCGCACGGCGTCGCGCCCTGCGTCTGCACGGGGTGCGTGCAGCCCGGCACGTACGGCTCGCGGCGGCTGCGCGAGCGGCGCCCGCACCCGGTGGACGGGCCCGCGCCCGCCTCCCGCGTGCTGCTCGCACGGCTGGAGCGGGCCGAGGGGCGGTCGGACACGGCCGGGCTGCTCGACACCCTCCGGTGGTACGGGCTGCGCCGGCGCGGGCCGGTGGAGCGGCTCGCGCCACTGGCGGTCCACCCGGACGCGGGGGTCCGGCGGGAGCTCGCCCGGGCGGTGGCCGGCTGGTCGACGCCCGGGGCGGACGGACTGCTGCGGGAGCTGGCGCGGGACTCCGTGACCGAGGTGCGGCAGACCGTCGCCGAGGCGATCGCCTACCGGCGTACCGAGGCCTCCGCCGCCCTCCTCGCGGCCCTCGGCCAGGACCCCTCCCCCGCCGTCCGCGACGCCGCCGTCGACGGTCTCGTCGCGTGCGGGACGCCCGAGGCGGAGGCCGTGCTGGCGCTGCTCGCGCACGACCCCTCCGCCTCCGTACGGGCGACCGTCGCCCTGCTCACGGAGGAGTGAGCGGGGCCGCGCCCGGCCCTGAGGCCCACCGGGACGGCCCACCGGAACAGCCCACCGGAGCGCCCCGCTCCGCCCTCTCCGGCCGGGGCCCGCCGGAAGGGGTGTCCGCTGAGCGAACTCCCTTGACCGGATTCAGGTCTTGACGGGACATCGTCACGTCACTGAGCATTCAGCACGCGCACACCCACCGCAGGGATCCCCATCACCCCCCGCGGTGCACCGCGGCGCCCGCACAGCTCCAACGCCTCGCGTCACCCACGGCGCGAGGCGCTCGTACGTTCCGTCCCATCCCCGTTCGGAATCCGGAGCCCCCACATGAAGCTCTCCGCGAGACTGTCAGCCCTGGCCGGTTCCTCGGCCCTGATCCTCGGCGCCCTCGCCGGGGCCGCGCCGGCCAACGCCGCGCCCGACGGCGCCACGGCCGCGCCGGACATCCCGGTCGCCAACGTCAAGCAGCACCTGACCGACCTCCAGTCCATAGCCACCGCCAACGGCGGCAACCGCGCGCACGGCCGGACCGGCTACAAGGCGTCCATCGACTTCGTGAAGGCGAAGCTGGACGCGGCCGGATACACCACGGCCATCCAGCAGTTCACGTACAACGGCACCACCGGCTACAACCTGATAGCCGACTGGCCGGGCGGCGACCCGAACCAGGTCCTGATGGCCGGCTCGCACCTCGACTCGGTCAGCTCGGGCGCCGGCATCAACGACAACGGCTCCGGCTCCGCCGCGATCCTGGAGACCGCGCTCGCCGTCGCCCGCTCCGGCTACCAGCCCTCCAAGCACCTGCGCTTCGGCTGGTGGGGCGCGGAGGAGCTGGGCCTCGTCGGGTCGAAGCACTACGTGAACAACCTGGCCACGACCGAGCGCGCGAAGCTCTCCGGCTACCTCAACTTCGACATGATCGGCTCGCCGAACCCGGGCTACTTCGTCTACGACGACGACCCGACGATCGAGACGACCTTCAAGAACTACTTCGCCGGCATCGGGGTCCCCACCGAGATCGAGACCGAGGGCGACGGGCGCTCCGACCACGCGTCCTTCAAGAACGTCGGCATCCCCGTCGGCGGGCTCTTCACCGGTGCCAGCCGGGTCAAGACCAGTGCCCAGGTCTCCAAGTGGGGCGGTACGGCCACGGCCTTCGACCGCTGCTACCACTCCTCCTGCGACACGACGTCGAACATCAACGACACGGCCCTGGACCGCAACAGCGACGCCATCGCGCACGCGATCTGGACCCTGTCCGGCTCCTCGACCCCGCCCACCGGCACGGTCTTCGAGAACACCGCCGACGTCTCCATCCCGGACAACGGCGCCGCGGTGACCTCCTCCGTGACCGTCTCCGGCATCACGGGGAACGCGCCCGCCACCCTCGCCGTCGGCGTGGACATCGTCCACACCTGGCGCGGTGACCTCGTCGTCGACCTGGTCGCCCCCGACGGCACGGTCTACAACCTGCACAACCGGACCGGCAGCAGCGCCGACAACATCCAGCAGACCTTCACCGTGAACGCCTCCAGCGAGGTCGCCAACGGCGTGTGGAAGCTGCGCGCGCAGGACACGGCGTCCGCCGACACCGGCTACATCAACGGGTTCAAGCTGACGTTCCCGTAGGCCCCACGCAGACCACCCGGGTGGGTCGGTGAACGCGCTCCCGACCCACCCGGGCCACCAACTCCGCCGCTACTTGGCGGCGTTCGCGGCGTCCACCAGCGCCTGCGGCGTCACCGCGCCGACGTAGACCTTGCCGTCGTCCGTCATCAGCGCGTTGACGATCTTGGTCTTGAAGACCGTGCCGGTGCCGAACTTCCCGCTCACCTCGTCGCCGAGCGAGTCCAGGAAGCCCTGGGCCTCCTTCGGCGCCTCCTCGGTCTTCGGGGCCGGCGCGCCGGAGTCGAAGGCGGCGATGGCCGTCCAGCCCTCGCCGATGACCTCGGGGCCGTTCTTCCCGGCGGCGCCGGCGCCGCCGAGGTCGCCGAGGCCGAAGTCGCCGAAGGCCTTCTCCAGGTCCTCCGGGGCCTTGCCGTGGTCCTTCTCGACCTGGTCGCCCTCGGTGACCTCCGCGCCCTTCGGGACCGTGAAGTCGAACTCCGAGGCCGCCGGCCTGCCGAAGTCGACCTTGGTGAAGCCGGCGTCGACGACCGGCTTGCCGCCGCTCGTGGAGGCCAGGGTGAACTTCAGCGGGGTGCCGGTGGCCGCGTCGACCGCGATCGTGATCGACTCGACCGTCGAGCCCTGCTGCTTCGGCTCGACGACGAGTCGGTACGCGTCCCGGCCCGCCACCTTCGCCGTGCCGCCGACCGTGATCGAGGTGGTGTCCCCGGCGGCCTTCAGGACCTCGTCGGCGAGCGCCTTGGGGTCGGCCGGAATCTCCTTCCGGGGCGCCTCTCCGCCGTCCTCGACGCCCTTCTCGTGGAAGACCCGGTTCGAGCGGGAGTCGTACGCCCACACCTCGTCGCCGTCGTGGACGAGGCTGTACTGCTCCTTGCCGTCGAGCAGCGTCAGCTTCTGCCGCTCGGGGCCGTCGGCGGCGATCTTCAGGGTGTGGGTGCCGGAGACCAGCTTGGTGAGCTGCGCCGCCGGGTCGGCGGTGCCCTCGCCGCCCTCGCCGGAGCCGGCGAGCCCGCCCAGCAGGCCGTCGAAGGCGGGCAGGCCCAGGTCGGTGGAGATCCTGAAGGTGCCGGACAGGGTCTGGGTGTCCGAGGCGGCGATCTTCTCGACGAGCTGCTGGGCGGTGATCTCCGGCAGGTCCGGGTCGCCGGACGCGGCGAGCGCCGGGACGAGTCCGATGGTCGCGGCGGCGACTCCGGCCACCGCGACGGGGACGACGTACCTGCTTGCCTTGCGCTGTGCTGCCATGGTCTGTGATCCCTCCGTGCCCTGGCGGACTGCTTCTCGATGTCTCCATCCCACCAGGGCGGGGGCCCGGAATCGTCAGCCCGGGGGATCAACCTCGCGTACCCCTCCGGGATGACGTCCCCTAGGGAGGGGCGACCCGGGAGGGTCAGCCCGCCCGGTGCACCACCGCGTCGCACAGCTCCATGAGGGCCGACTTCGCGTAGCCGTCCCGCAGCGGCGCCAGCATGGCCCTGGCCTCCTCCGCGTACCGCACGGTGTCCCGGCGGGCCTGCTCCAGGGCGGGGTGGGCGCGGAGCAGGCGGAGCGCCTCGGCGTGCCGGGCGTCGTCGGCGAGGTCGCCGTCGATCAGGGCGACGAGCTCCAGGTCCTCGGGGCGGCCGTGGGCGGCCGCGGCGGCCCGCAGGCGGAGGACCGGGAGGGTGGGGACGCCCTCGCGGAGGTCGGTGCCGGGGGTCTTGCCGGACTCGTGGCCCTCGGAGGCGATGTCGAGGACGTCGTCGGCGAGCTGGAAGGCGACGCCGAGCCGCTCGCCGTACTGGGTGAGGATGTCGACGACCGACTCGTCGGCGCCGGACATCATGGCGCCGAAGCGGCAGGAGACGGCGACGAGGGAGCCGGTCTTGCCGCCGAGGACGTCGAGGTAGTGGTCGACGGGGTCGCGGCCGTCGACGGGCCCGGCGGTCTCCAGGATCTGTCCGGTGACCAGCCGCTCGAACGCCTCGGCCTGGATCCGTACGGCCTCCGGCCCGAGGTCCGCAAGGGTGTGCGAGGCGCGGGCGAAGAGGAAGTCACCCGTGAGGACGGCGAGCGAGTTGCCCCAGCGGCTGTTGGCGCTGGGCACGCCCCGGCGGACGGCCGCCTCGTCCATGACGTCGTCGTGGTAGAGCGTGGCCAGATGGGTGAGCTCCACGACGACGGCCGCGGGTACCACTCCGGGGGCGTAGGGGTCGCCGAACTGGGCGGCGAGCATCACCAGCAGCGGCCGGAACCGCTTGCCGCCGGCGAGCACCAGGTGCTGGGCGGCCTCGGTGATGAAGGGGACATCGCTCTTGGTGGCGTCGAGGAGGCCGGCCTCGACGGCCGCCAACCCCGTCTGGACATCGGCCTCAAGAGCCTGGTCCCGCACGCTAAGACCGAACGGCCCGACGACGGTCACGAGGGGATCTCCTGTCTGCTGACGTCTGCTGACGCTTGCCCTTGACGCTCTGGACCGCACCCCGACGAATCGGATTGTCGATGTGTCGGTCCATTCACTCAAGCCAGCGTATCCGGTCACGTTTCGATCACCGTGGGCGCCTTCCCGTCACCCCCGGTATGTTCGTGATCAGCTCATACGATCAGGAGTAGGCGTTTTGTCCCGAACAATGATCGATACCGATCCGAACGGCGAGCAGCCTCCCCCCGGGGACGACCACGCCTTCCTCGGACATCCGCGGGGACTGCTGACCCTCTCCGGCCTGGAGGTCTGGGAGCGGTTCTCCTTCCTCGGCATGCAGGCGATCCTCGTCCTGTACTTCGCCGCGAGCGTGTCGGACGGCGGCCTCGGCATGGCGTCCGGCACCGCCGCCTCCGTCTCCGCCGCCTACGGCACCCTCGTCTACCTGGTGTCGGTGGCCGGCGGCTGGCTCGCCGACCGCATCCTCGGCTCCTACCGGGCGGTCCTGTGGGGCGGAGTCCTGATCGCCTGCGGCCACTACTCCATGGCGGTGCCCACCGCCGCCATGACCTGGGTCGGCCTCGGCCTGATCAGCGCCGGCACCGGCCTGCTCAAGCCGAACGTCGCCACCATGGTCGGCAAGCTCTACCGCACCGACGACGACCGCCGTGACGCCGGCTTCGCCCTCTACTACATGGCGATCAACATCGGCGCCTTCGCCGGACCGCTGATCACCGGCTGGCTGGCCGACCACAAGGGCTACCACTGGGGCTTCTCGGCCGCCGCCATCGGCATGACCTTCGGCCTGATCCAGTACATCGCCGGCCGCCGCCACCTCGCCGGGAAGAAGCACGCCGCCGAGTTCCCGCTCGCGCCGGACGCGATGCGCCGCGCGGTCCTCTCCATCGTCGCGGGCGTCGTCGCGTTCGCCGCGGCGGCCGGCGCGCTCGCCGCGGCCGGCTGGCTCACCATGGACCGCTTCGTCGACCTGCTGACCCTGATCTCGGTGATCGCGCCGGTCGCCTACTTCTGGGTGATGTTCGCCAGCCCCCGGGTCACCGCCGAGGAGCGCGGCCGGCTCAAGCCGTACATCGTGCTCTTCCTCGCCTCGGTCGCCTTCAACTTCATCCTCTTCCAGGCGTACTCCACGATGATGCTGCTCGCCTCCACCAACGCGCGCACCACCATCCTCGGCTTCGACTTCCCCGCCAGCTGGTACGCCTCCGCCCTCGGCGCCTTCGAGGTCGCCCTGGCGCCCGTGGTGGCCGCCGTCTGGGCCCGGATGGGCCCCCGCCAGCCGCACGCCTCCAACAAGATCGCCCTCGGCGTGATCCTCGGCGGCCTCTCCTTCCTCCTGATGGTCCTGCCGACCTCGGGCCACGCGGACGACACGTACCAGATGGCCGCGTGGTGGATCGTGGGCTCCTACCTGCTGCTCGGCCTCGGCGACGTGCTCCTGGAGACCTCCGGCATGTCCGCCACCAGCAAGCTCGCCCCCAAGGCCTTCGCCAGCCAGACCATGTCGCTCTGGTTCCTCTCCCTCGCCCTCGCCAACGGCATCCAGGCCCAGACCGTGAAGCTCTACGACGACGTCTCCAAGCCCGCGTACTTCGGCGTCAACGGCGCCATCGCCGTCGCCGTCGGCCTCGGCGTCATGGCCCTGGCGCCCTGGCTGCGCCGCACGATGCACCCCGTCCGATAGGGAACCGCCATGAAGATCCGCACCGACTTCCCGTACGAGACCCGCCACGAGGACCTCCGCATCCCGATGCCGGACGGGACCAGGCTCTACGCGCGCGTGTGGCGGCCGGTCACCGACGAACCGGTCCCCGCCCTCCTGGAGTACCTCCCCTACCGGCTCACCGACTGGACCGCGCCCCGCGACTGGCAGCGCCACCCCTGGTACGCGGGCCACGGCTACGCCTCCGTACGGGTCGACGTCCGCGGCCACGGCAACAGCGAGGGCCTGCCCGGCGACGAGTACGACGCCACCGAGCTCGCCGACGGCGTCGCCGTCGTGAACTGGCTCGCCGAGCAGGAGTGGTGCACCGGGAAGGTCGGCATGTTCGGCATCTCCTGGGGCGGCTTCAACAGCCTCCAGATCGCCGCCCTCGCCCCCGAACCGCTCAAGGCGATCGTCACCGTCTGCTCCACCGACGACCGCTACGACAACGACGTCCACTACATGGGCGGCTCCGTCCTCGGCGTCGACATGCACGCCTGGGCCGCCACCATGCTCGCCTTCGTCTGCCGCCCGCCCGACCCGCGGTACGCGGACGAGGAGTGGCGCGACCTGTGGCTGCGCCGCCTGGAGGCCGTCGAACCCTTCGTCCACACCTGGCTCTCCCACCAGACCAGGGACGAGTACTGGAAGCACGGCAGCGTCTGCGAGGACTACTCCGCCGTCCGGGCCGCCGTCCTCGCCGTCGGCGGCTGGCACGACCCGTACCGCGACACCGTCCTCCGACTGGTCGAACACCTCCCCCAGGACCGGGTCCGCGGCATCATCGGCCCCTGGTCCCACCAGTACCCCGACCGCGGCCTGCCCCCCGGCCCCGCCATCGGCTTCCTCCAGGAGACCCTCCGCTGGTGGGACCACCACCTCAAGGGGGCCGAGAACGACGTCATGGCCGAACCGCTGCTCCGCTCCTGGATCAGCGAGTCCCACCCGCCGGCCACCGTGTACGAGGAGCTGCCCGGACGCTGGGTCGCCGACCCGTCCTGGCCGTCCCCGCACGTCACCCGCGTCACGTACGCCTTCGGCGGCGAACCCGTCGTCGTCGACTCCCCGCAGCAGACCGGCATCGACGCGGGCCGCTTCTTCCCCTTCGGCAACGACGCCGACCTGCCCCCCGACCAGCGCGACGAGGACGCCCACTCGGCCTGCTTCGACTTCCCCGTCCCGCCGGACGGCGCCCCGATCGAGATCCTCGGCCGCCCCGGCGTCAGCCTCCACCTCATGACGCCCGCGCCCACCGGCCAGATCGTCGCCCGCCTCTGCGACATCGCCCCCGACGGCTCCTCCACCCTCGTCACCCGCGGCGCCCTGAACCTCTCCGCCCGCTACGGCCGCGACCGGGCCGTCGACGCGCAGGTCGGCGAATGGGAGAGCTACGTCTTCGAGCTGAACGGCATCGGGCACACCTTCCCGCCCGGTCACCGCGTCCGGCTCGCCGTCTCCTCCGCGTACTGGCCGTGGATCTGGCCCCAGCCCGACGCCGCCGGCTTCACCCTCGACCCCGCCGGCTCCTCCCTCACCCTTCCGGTCCGCGCCCACACGGACGACTCCCTCGCCTTCGAGGAACCCGAACAGTCCCCTCCGCTCGGCGTGTCGTCCCCCGACGCCCTGGAGACCCCCGCGGAGACCCGCCCCGAACGGCTGGTCCTCCGGGACGTCGCCAAGGGCGAGTGGACCCTCCAGGTCGACCCGAAGTACGGCGGCACGCGCGTGTACCCGGACGGCCTGGAGTTCGCCGAGGACGCCGTCGAGACGTACACGATCGCCGAGGACGACCCGCTCTCCGCCCGCACCCGCTCGGAATGGCACATCCGGCTCCACCGCCCGGAACTCGCCTGGGACGTCACCGTCGACACCCGCTCGGAGATCACCTGCGACGCCGACTCCTTCCGCACCTCCGACGAGGTGGTGTGCAAGGAGGGCGGCGAGGTCGTCTTCCACCGCACCTGGGAAAAGCGGATCCCCCGCACGGCGGGCTGAGCCCGGGCCGTACGGGGGATCACGGCGATCCTCAGGCGTGCGCCTTGCGGCGACGGGCGACGAACACCGCGCCCGCGCCGAGCACGACGGCCGCGCCGGCCGCGCCGGCGAGCTGCGGCAGCCGGTCACCGGCACCGGTCGCGGCGAGCTGGCCGTTGACACCGCCCTGCTGGACCGGCGTGTTCGGCCGCTGCACCGGGGCCGGGGCGGCGGTCGAGGCGGACGGGGTCGGGGTCGGGGTGGGGGTCGGCGTGGGCTCC
Source organism: Streptomyces sp. NPDC056503 (assembly GCF_042794995.1). Taxonomy (NCBI): domain Bacteria; kingdom Bacillati; phylum Actinomycetota; class Actinomycetes; order Kitasatosporales; family Streptomycetaceae; genus Streptomyces; species Streptomyces sp. NPDC056503. Next base: position 41,169 of record NZ_JBHTST010000010.1, on the reverse strand, counting down.
TCGCCCTTCGGCTCGACGATGTCGAACTCGGTCTCCGCGAACTGCTCGCTGATGCCGCAGGAGCCGTCCTCGTTGTCGTACTCGCTGTTGGCGGAGGCGATCCCCTCGCCCGCCGGGGCCGCCTCGTCCACCGTCACGCGCAGCGTGAGGTCGACCTTGCCGCCCTTGGCGATCCGGCCCAGCTCGATGGGCTCGTCCTGCGAGGTCAGGTCGTTCCACTTCTCCTCGGTGGCGACCTTCCACCGGACGGAGAAGTACTTGTCGAGGTTCGGGTACTCCTCGTCGATCTCGTCCCAGGACTCGGGCAGCTGGATGGCGGAGACGACGGAGCGCACCGCGTCGAGGTCACGGCCCGAGGCGTTCTTCACGGTGAGCGAGAAGTCGGCGCTGGAACCGATGGTGACGCTCTCGGGCCCGGTGAGGGTGGAGAGGACGGACCGGTCCACCTCGCAGTCCATGAAGTCGCCCTCGTCGTCCCAGAACGCGTCCAGCGCGGCCTCGGCCTCGGCGAGCTCCTTCTCGGCGGCCGCCAGGGCCTCCTCGGTCTTGTCGTAGGCCTGGGTCAGCGCCACCGAGGCGTCCTTGAAGGCCTTGTCCGCGGCCTTGTACCGGGTGTCGGCGGCCGTGTCGGCCTCGGCGGCCTGCGCGGCCTTCGCCTCGGCGGCGGTGACGGCCTCGGCCGCGGCCGTCTTCGCCTCGGGGGTGGCCTCGGCGTCGGCCTCGACCGCGGCCAGGGCCTCCTTCGCGGCGGTCAGCTCCTCGTCGGCGGTCGCCCTGGCCGCGGCGGCCGTCGCGGCGGCCGTCCTGGCCGCTTCGAGCTCGGTCTTGAGGGCCGGGTCGACGGCGTTCGCGTCGACGTCCTTGAGGCGCTGCTTCAGCTCGGCCTTCAGGTCCTCGACCTTCCGCTCCGCGGCGGCGTACGCGGCTTCGAGCCGCTCGAACTCCGCGAAGTCGGGGCCGTCCAGGTCGTCCTGGCCGTCCTCCTGGGCGGTGGCCCCCTTCGACGCCGTCGGCTTCGGGGTCTCCGCGAAGGCGGGCCCGGCGGAGAGGAACACGAGCGGCGTCGTGACGGCGGCGGCGACGGTGGTCGCGAGCATGCGGCGAATCTTCACGTGCGGACCTTTTCCTGGTCAGGGAAAGAGAGGAAGGGGGGCGCGCGCCCGCGGACTCCTCACGCGGGGGCGACACCACGGTGATCGTAGGTCCGCGAAGGGCCCGGCGGCAGGGGTCGTTTCCCCAGTTCGGAGACGGTGCGGGCACCTCCCGGGGCACAAACCGTCCGCACCCGGACAGTTGCTCTCTTCCCGGCGGGTTTCTCTGTGATCCATGTCATCCGCGCCCGGCGGCCCGCCCCGTAACGTGTCCCTCACCCATCATGCGAAAGCGAGGCACGTACCGATGTCCGAGCACAGCCCGCTCGACCTGGCCGAGGGCGACCCCTTCGGCCCGCACAACCTCCCGTACGGCGTCTTCTCCACCGGCGACGAGCCGGACCGGCGCCGGCTCGGCGTCCGGATCGGCGGGTACGTGCTGGACGCGGGGGCCGCGGCGCACGCGCTGGGGTCCCCTTACGCCTCCCTCCTCGCGCAGCCGGGCCTCGGCCCGCTGCTCGCCGCCGGCCGGACCGCCTGGCGGGACGTCCGCCGCGCGCTGACGGCCTGGGTGACGGTCCCGGCCCACCGCCCCGACGTCGAGCCGCTGCTCCACCCGCTGGACGCGGTGACGCTGCACCTGCCGTACGAGGTCGCGGACTACGTGGACTTCTACGCGAGCGAGCACCACGCCACCAACGTGGGCCACATCTTCCGCCCGGACGGCGAGCCGCTGACGCCCAACTGGAAGCACCTGCCGATCGGTTACCACGGGCGCGCGGGCACGGTCGTCGTCTCCGGCACGGACGTGGTGCGCCCCTCGGGCCAGCGGAAGACGCCCGCCGACGCGGCGCCGGTCTTCGGCCCGTCGGTGAAGCTGGACATCGAGGCGGAGGTCGGCTTCCTCGTCGGCACCCCGTCGCGGATGGGCACCCCGGTGCCGCTCGCCTCCTTCCGGGACCACGTCTTCGGCCTGACGCTGCTGAACGACTGGTCGGCGCGGGACGTGCAGGCGTGGGAGTACGTGCCGCTGGGCCCGTTCCTCGGCAAGTCCTTCCAGACCTCGGTCTCGGCGTGGGTGACGCCCCTGGAGGCCCTGGACGCGGCCCGCACCGCGCCGCCGGCCCGGGACTTCCCCCTCCTGCCGTACCTGGACGACGCGGCGGAGGAGGAGCCCGGCGGCTACGACGTGCGGATCACCGTCGAGATCAACGGCGAGGTGGTGGCCGAGCCGCCGTTCTCCACCATGTACTGGACGGCCGCGCAGCAGCTCGCGCACATGACGGTGAACGGCGCGTCCCTGCGCACCGGCGACCTCTACGGCTCCGGCACGGTCTCCGGCCCCGAGGTGAACCAGCGCGGTTCGCTCCTCGAACTCACCTGGAACGGCCGCGACGCGATCGAACTGGCGGGCGGCAAGCGGACGTTCCTGGAGGACGGCGACGAGGTCGTCCTCACGGCGTGGGCCCCGGGCCCCGACGGCACCAAGGTGGGCCTGGGTGAGGTCCGGGGCCGGATCGCCCCTGCTTCCTAGCCCACCCGCCAGAGCGCGGGGACGTTCGGCGGCTCCCAGCCCGCCATGGCTGTGTGCGCCTGGAGGCACACGTACCCCAGCCCTCCGTACGTGACCCGGTCCCCGGCGACGTACGCCCGTCCGGCGGCCCAGGTGCCGCCGGGCGGGGCGGTGGTGGGCGTGGGGGTCGGCGTCGGCCCGGGGTTCTGCGGCACGTCGATGACGAAGTCGAAGGCCGCCTCGCGGCCCCCGGAGCCGTCCCGGACGGTCATCAGCAGCCGCGGGTCGAAGATCGTGTCGGTGTTGTTCCGGGGCTCGTTCGGGAAGTACAGCTGGGTCGTGAGGATCGGCCGGCCCGGTGCCTGCACCTTCACGTGGAGGTGCCGGGTGCGCCCCGGATAGAGCCCGGGGACGATCGTGGTGAGCTTGAACGACCCGTCGGCGCCCGTGAACTGGTGCCCCCGGAACTTGAACCCGGTGTTGTCGTAGGCCCCGTTGTTGTCGGCCTGCCAGAAGTCCAGCAGGACCCCGGACACGGGCCGACAGGCCCGCCCGAACACGTACCCGCTGACGGTCAGCCGGGTTCCGGCGCCGTCCGGCAGGCTGCTGCGCAGCGGGGAGTTGGGCTTGAAGTAGGGGCCCTCCATCTGCGGCAGGGTCAGGTCGTCGCCGTCGTCGCACTCCGGCGTGAGGTCGAGCGCCGCCTCGTTCCCGGTCAGGGTGCGGGCGAGCGCGGGGACGCCCATGAGCACGGCGGGTGCGGCCATCCCGGCCGCGAGCGCCGCCCGCAGCACGGCCTTGCGCGTGACGCGCCCGGTACCGGTGTTGCTCTCGTTGTCCATGTGCCTGGCTCCTCAGGTGGGGTCTGGGATCGGCAACGAACCTAGGTCTCCTCACTCCCCCGCTTCGATGGACGGAGCAGGGTGGTCATGGTGTTTTCGGAAGTCCCCCGGACTCCGTCCGACCTCCCGCCGGAAGAACCGGCAGAAGTACGCCGGGTCCCCGAACCCCACCCGTGCCCCCACCTGCCGCACGGACAGCGAGGTGGCCACCAGCAGCCGCTGGGCCTCCCGCACCCGCGCCTCCCGCAGCAGCGCGGCGGGGGTCCGCCCCGTGGCCCCCCGCACGGCCTCGTTCAGGTACCCGGCGGACACCCCGAGCCGCCCGGCGCACTCCCGTACGGACAGCCCTTCCGCGGCGGCGGGCCCGGCGAGCCGCAGGAACTCCCCGGCGACCCCCCGCACCGGCGCGCCGACCCGTTCCCCGGGCACCCGGGCGGCCCGCACGAGCAGCACGTGGAGCAACGACCGCAGCACTCCCGCGAACCCGTCGTCCCCGCCCCGGTACTCCTCGGCCAGCTCCGCCATCAGCCGCGAGGTCCGCTCGTGCGCGGCCCCGTCGAGATCCGCCCAGGGCCGCTCCCCCAGCCGCCGCAGCAGGCCGAGGTCGTCCGGCCCGTCGACGAGGAACTCGGGCGTGAACAGCACCAGCGACCCCTCCAGCCCCCGCACCCCCTCCCACCGGTGCACCTGGCCGGGGAGGATCACGCCCAGCTGCGGCGGCCGCAGGTCGTACCGCTCGGTGTCGATGACGTGCACGCCGCTTCCCTCCACGACGTGCACGATCTCGTAGAAGGTGTGCCGGTGCGGGTAGTCGGCCCGGGACATGGGCCCCATGGCGTCGAATCCCCCGGCGGCGAAAGGCACCTGCTCGGGCAGCCGCAACTCCAGCCGGTGCACCGGCGGCTCCCCCTCCCGGGGCGCGGCGCAGGGCTCCCCGGGTAAGACCGTGCTGCCACGCATGGAACACCCTCCACGACTGGTACAGACCATTAGGCCCGTCCACGATGCCACGCCGCCCGCGCCCTGTCAGGAGGCCCGGCGGGCCGGCCCCGGGGGCGCGGGCACGCGGAAGGGCCCGGCTCGCCCCCGAGCCGGGCCCTTCCTCTCAGCGGGCGAACGCGTCAGCGGACGAAGACGCTCGCCTGACTCGCCAGGTCCAGGAAGTACTGCGGCGCGAGGCCCAGGACCAGGGTGACGACCACACCCGCCGCGATGGCGAGGGTGGTCAGGGCCGAGGGCACGGCGACCGTGGGGCCGTCCGCCTTCGGCTCGCTGAAGAACATCAGCACGATCACCCGGATGTAGAAGAAGGCCGCCACCGCCGAGGCGAGGACGCCGACCACCACCAGCGCGCCCGCGCCGCCCTCCGCCGCCGCCTTGAAGACCGCGAACTTGCCGGAGAAACCGGAGGTCAGCGGGATGCCGGCGAAGGCCAGGAGGAAGACCGCGAAGACGGCCGCGACCAGCGGCGAACGACGGCCCAGGCCGGCCCACTTGGAGAGGTGGGTGGCCTCGCCGCCCGCGTCGCGCACCAGCGTGACGACGGCGAACGCGCCGATCGTCACGAAGGAGTAGGCGCCCAGGTAGAAGAGGACCGACGAGATGCCGCTGGGGGTGGCGGCGATGACGCCCGCGAGCAGGAAGCCCGCGTGGGCGATCGACGAGTAGGCCAGGAGGCGCTTGATGTCGGTCTGGGTGATCGCCACGACCGCGCCGCCGAGCATCGTGACGATCGCGACGCCCCACATGACCGGGCGCCAGTCCCAGGTGAGGCCCGGCAGGACCACGTACAGCAGGCGGAGCAGGGCGCCGAAGGCGGCGACCTTGGTGGCGGCCGCCATGAAGCCGGTCACCGGGGTCGGGGCGCCCTGGTAGACGTCCGGGGTCCACATGTGGAAGGGGACGGCGCCGACCTTGAAGAGCAGGCCCGTCAGGAGCAGGGCGAAGCCGATCAGGAGGAGGACGTCGTTGCCCATCGTGTCGGCGAGCGCCGGGTCGACCGAGGTGATCGAGCCGTCGACGACGTCCGCGATCGTGGCGTACGAGACGGAGCCCGCGTAGCCGTAGAGCAGGGCGATCCCGAAGAGCAGGAAGGCCGAGGAGAAGGCGCCGAGCAGGAAGTACTTGACGGCCGCCTCCTGCGACATCAGCCGCTTGCGGCGGGCGAGGGCGCAGAGCAGGTACAGCGGGAGGGAGAAGACCTCCAGCGCGATGAAGAGGGTCAGGAGGTCGTTGGCGGCCGGGAAGACCAGCATGCCGGCGATCGCGAAGAGCGCGAGCGGGAAGACCTCGGTGGTGGTGAAGCCCGCCTTGACGGCGGCCTTCTCGTGGTCGCCGCCGGGGACGGCGGCCGCCTCGGCGGCGAAGGAGTCGACCTTGTGGCCGTGGTCGGCCGGGTCGAGCCTGCGCTCGGCGAAGGTGAAGACCGCGACGATCGAGGCGAGCAGGATCGTGCCCTGGAGGAAGAGCGCGGGGCCGTCGACGGCGATGGCGCCCATGGCCGCGATGCGGGCCTTCGTGGTGCCGTACCCGCCGGCCGCGAGGCCGACGACGGCGGCGAACGCGGCGGCGAGGGCCAGGACGGTCAGGAAGACCTGGCTGAGGTAGCGGCCCTTGCGGGGCACGAAGGCCTCGACGAGGACGCCGAGGACCGCCGCGCCGACCACGATCAGGACCGGGGCGAGCTGGGTGTACTCGATCTTCGGTGCCGGGATCTTGTTCAGCGGCTCGGCGGCCGTCGTCCACAGGCTGTGGACAGCGAGGGCGTTCACTTGGCCGCCTCCACGTTCTGGACGGGAACTTCGGGCTGGGGGTCGGTCCGCTGGACGTCCGACATCGTGTGCCGGACGGCCGGGTTCACCACGTCCGTCAGCGGCTTCGGGAAGACGCCGAGGAAGAGCAGGACGGCGATGAGCGGGGCGACGACGGCGAGCTCGCGCGGCCGCAGGTCCGGCATCGACCGCACCTCCTCCTTCACCGGGCCCGTCATCGTCCGCTGGTAGAGGACGAGGACGTAGAGCGCCGCGAGGACGATGCCGGTGGTGGCGACGATCCCGGCCACCGGGTAGCGGGCGAAGGTGCCGACCAGGACCAGGAACTCGCTGACGAACGGCGCGAGTCCGGGCAGCGACAGGGTCGCGAGGCCACCGATCAGGAAGGTGCCGGCGAGGACCGGGGCGACCTTCTGCACACCGCCGTAGTCGGCGATGAGCCGCGAGCCGCGCCGGGAGATCAGGAAGCCGGCGACCAGCATCAGGGCGGCGGTGGAGATGCCGTGGTTGACCATGTAGAGCGTGGCGCCCGACTGGCCCTGGCTGGTCATCGCGAAGATGCCCAGGATGATGAAGCCGAAGTGGGAGATCGACGCGTAGGCGACCAGCCGCTTGATGTCCCGCTGGCCGACCGCGACCAGCGCCCCGTACACGATGCTGATCAGGGCGAGGACGATGATCACGGGCGTGGCCCACTTCGACGCCTCCGGGAACAGCCCGAGGCAGAAGCGGAGCATCGCGAAGGTGCCCACCTTGTCGACCACCGCGGTGATGAGGACGGCGACCGGGGCGGTCGCCTCCCCCATCGCGTTCGGCAGCCAGGTGTGCAGCGGCCAGAGCGGCGCCTTCACCGCGAAGGCGAAGAAGAAGCCGAGGAAGAGCAGCCGCTCGGTGTTGGTCGCCATCTCCAGCGAGCCGTTCGCCCGCGCCTCGGCGATCTCCGTGAGCGAGAAGTTCCCCGCGACCACGTAGAGCCCGATGACCGCGGCCAGCATGATGAGCCCGCCGACCAGGTTGTAGAGCAGGAACTTCACCGCCGCGTACGAGCGCTGGGCCGCCGCGTTCTCGTCGGTGCCGCTGTGGGCGCGGTCGCCGAAGCCGCCGATGAGGAAGTACATCGGGATGAGCATGGCTTCGAAGAGGATGTAGAAGAGGAAGACGTCGGTGGCCTCGAAGGAGAGGATCACCATCGCCTCGACCATGAGGATCAGGGCGAAGAAGCCCTGGGTCGGACGCCACCGCGTGGACCGCGTCTCCAGGGGGTCGGCGTCGTGCCAGCCGGCCAGGATGACGAACGGGATCAGCAGGGCGGTCAGCGCGATCAGCGCCACCCCGATCCCGTCGACGCCGAGCTCGTACCGGACCCCGAAGTCCCTGATCCAGGAGCGGGACTCGACGAGCTGGTAGCGGTCGCCGCCCGGTTCGAAGCGGGCGAAGACGACCGCCGCCAGCACCAGCGTGGCCAGCGAGACGAGCAGCGCCAGCCACTTGGCGGCGGTGCGGCGGGCGGCGGGCACGGCGGCGGTGAGGATCGCACCGACCGCCGGCACCGCTGCCGTCGCCGTAAGGAGCGGGAAGGACATCGGGTTACACCGCCCTCATCAGCAGGGTCGCGGCGATGAGTACCGCCGTACCGCCGAACATGGAGACCGCGTACGAGCGGACGTGGCCGTTCTGGAGCTTGCGCAGCCGCCCGGAGAGCCCGCCGACGCCCGCCGCCGTGCCGTTGACCACGCCGTCCACGAGGGAGTGGTCGACGTAGACCAGCGAGCGGGTCAGGTGGGTGCCGCCGGTGACGAAGACGGCGTGGTTGAAGTCGTCCTGGAGCAGGTCGCGGCGGGCGGCCCGGGTGAGCAGCGAGCCGCGCGGGGCGACCACCGGCACCGGGCGGCGCCCGTACTGGAGGTACGCGAGGCCGACGCCGATCACCATGACGGCGACGGTGGCGGAGGTGACGGCGGCGGCGCTGATCGGCGGGTGGCCGTGGGCGTAGCCGGTGACGGGCTCCAGCCACTCGACGAAGCCGGCGAACTCGAAGACGGCGCCTGCGGCGACCGAGCCGACGGCCAGCAGGACCATCGGGATCACCATCGACTTCGGCGACTCGTGCGGGTGCGGCGGGTTGCCGTCGGCGTCGTCCTGCCAGCGCTTCTCGCCGAAGAAGGTCATCAGCATCACGCGGGTCATGTAGTACGCGGTGATGGCGGCGCCCAGCAGGGTGACCGCGCCGAGGATCCAGCCCTCGGTGCCGCCCTTGGCGAAGGCCGCCTCGATGATCTTGTCCTTGGAGAAGAAGCCGGACAGGCCCGGGAAGCCGATGATGGCGAGGTAGCCGAGGCCGAAGGTGACGAAGGTGACCGGCATGTACTTCCTGAGGCCGCCGTACTTCCTCATGTCGACCTCGTCGTTCATGCCGTGCATGACCGATCCGGCGCCGAGGAACAGCCCGGCCTTGAAGAAGCCGTGGGTCACCAGGTGCATGATCGCGAAGACGTAGCCGATCGGACCGAGGCCGGCCGCCAGGATCATGTAGCCGATCTGCGACATCGTCGACCCGGCGAGGGCCTTCTTGATGTCGTCCTTCGCGCAACCGACGATCGCGCCGAAGAGCAGCGTGACCGCGCCGACGATGGTGACGACGAGCTGCGCGTCCGGCGCCGCGTCGAAGACGGCGGCGGAGCGGACGATCAGGTAGACGCCGGCGGTGACCATGGTGGCCGCGTGGATGAGGGCCGAGACCGGGGTCGGGCCCTCCATCGCGTCACCGAGCCAGGACTGGAGCGGCACCTGGGCCGACTTGCCGCAGGCCGCGAGGAGCAGCATCAGGCCGATCGCCGTCAGCTTGCCCTCGGAGGTCTCGCCGGCCGAGGCGAGCACGGGGCCGAAGGCGAAGGTGCCGAAGGTGGTGAACATCAGCATGATCGCGATCGACAGGCCCATGTCGCCCACGCGGTTGACCAGGAAGGCCTTCTTCGCGGCGGTGGCCGCGCTCGGCTTGTGCTGCCAGAAGCCGATCAGGAGGTACGAGGCGAGGCCGACGCCCTCCCAGCCGAAGTACAGCAGCAGGTAGTTGTCCGCGAGGACCAGCAGCAGCATCGCCGCGACGAACAGGTTCAGGTAGCCGAAGAAGCGGCGGCGCCGCTCGTCGTGCTCCATGTACCCGATCGAGTAGACGTGGATGAGCGTGCCCACGCCGGTGATCAGCAGGACGAAGGTCATCGACAGCTGGTCGAGCTGGAAGGCGATGTCCGCCTGGAAGCCCTCGACGGGGATCCAGGTGAAGAGGTGCTGGTACATCGCCCGGTCCTCGGCGCTCTTGCCGAGCATGTCGGCGAAGAGCGCGAGACCGATGACGAAGGAGACGGCCGCGAGGAGCGTGCCGAGCCAGTGCCCGGTCTTGTCGAGCCGGCGGCCGCCGCACAGCAGGACGGCCGCTCCGAGCAGGGGCGCCGCGATCAGCAGCGCAATCAGGTTGTCCACGGTTCAGCCCCTCACAGCTTCATCAGGCTGGCGTCGTCGACCGAGGCCGAGTGGCGGGATCGGAAGACGGACACGATGATCGCGAGCCCGACGACGACCTCCGCGGCAGCCACGACCATCGTGAAGAAGGCGATGATCTGGCCGTCGAGGTTGCCGTGCATGCGGGAGAAGGTGACGAACGCGAGGTTGCAGGCGTTGAGCATCAGCTCCACGCACATGAAGACCACGATCGCGTTCCGCCGGATCAACACCCCGACCGCACCGATGGTGAACAACAGGGCGGCGAGATAAAGGTAGTTGACGGGGTTCACCGCGCGGCCTCCTCTCCGTCACGCGTGTCGTCCCGGTCGCGTCCGAGCCGCTCCGAGGAGCGCTGCTCCAGGGCCTTGAGGTCGGCGAGCGCCTCCGTCGACACGTCCCGCACCTGACCCCGCTTGCGCAGGGTCGAGATGACGGTGAGCTCGGACGGGGTGCCGTCGGGCAGCAGGCCCGCGATGTCCACCGCGTTGTGCCGGGCGTAGACGCCGGGGGCGGGCAGCGGCGGCAGGTGCTTGCCGTCGCGCACGCGCTGCTCGGCCAGCTCGCGCTGGGTCCTGGCCCGCTCGGTGCGCTCCCGGTGGGTGAGGAGCATCGCGCCGACGGACGCGGTGATCAGCAGGGCGCCGGTGATCTCGAAGGCGAAGACGTACTTGGTGAAGATGAGGGCCGCCAGGCCCTCCACGTTCCCCCCGTGCGCCGCGTTGGCCGCGCCGAGGCCGGCGAACTCGGTCAGCGCCGCGTTCCCGATCCCGGCGAAGAGCAGGACGCCGAAGCCGAGGCCGCAGGCGGCGGCCCACCAGCGCTGGCCCTTGATGGTCTCCTTCAGCGAGTCCGCGGCCGTGACGCCGACCAGCATGACGACGAAGAGGAAGAGCATCATGATCGCGCCGGTGTAGACGACGATCTGCACGATGCCGAGGAAGTACGCGCCGTTGGCCAGGTAGAAGACCGCGAGGACGATCATCGTGCCGGCCAGGCACAGGGCCGAGTGCACGGCCTTCCTCATGAGGATGGTGCACAGCGCGCCGATGACGGCGACGGTGCCGAGCACCCAGAACTGGAACGCCTCGCCGGTGGAGGTGGCGTAGGCCGCGAGCGCGCTCATCGGCCGGCCGCCTTCCCCGACGCGGGCTCGTTCTCGCCGGAGGCCGACGCGCCCTCCTGCGGCGCCTCGCCCCTGGAGACGGCGGCCTGGCGCTCGGTCCCGGGGGCGGCCTCGACGACCAGGCCCCGGTAGTAGTCCTGCTCGGTCATGCCGGGGAAGATCGCGTGCGGGGTGTCGACCATGCGGTCGTCGAGGCCCGCGAGCAGCTGCTCCTTGGTGTAGATCAGGTTCTCGCGGGAGGAGTCGGCCAGTTCGAACTCGTTCGTCATCGTCAGCGCGCGCGTGGGGCACGCCTCGATGCACAGCCCGCACAGGATGCAGCGGGCGTAGTTGATCTGGTAGACGCGGCCGTACCGCTCGCCGGGCGAGTAGCGCTCCTCGTCCGTGTTGTCCGCGCCCTCCACGTAGATGGCGTCGGCGGGACAGGCCCAGGCGCACAGCTCACAGCCGACGCACTTCTCCAGGCCGTCCGGATGGCGGTTGAGCTGGTGCCGGCCGTGGAAGCGGGGTGCCGTCGTCTTCTTCTGCTCCGGGTACTGCTCGGTCAGCCGCTTCTTGAACATGGCCTTGAAGGTCACGCCGAAGCCGGCCACCGGATTCTGGAAGTCAGACACGATCCGTCCCCCTTTCGTCACTCTCGGTAGCGGTATCGGGGCCACCACTGACCACGAGGTCCCGCTGGTGTCGGGGCCTGCGCCGGGGCACGGGCGGCAGGGACTCTCCGGGCTTGGGCGGTACGGGGAACCCGCCGGCCATCGGGTCGAAGGCCGGCCGCTCGGCCTCGCCCGCCGGCTCCCCCTTCCTCCGGTCGCGGAAGAGGTCGGCGACGAAGGAGAGCAGCAGCACCACGAGGACGGCACCGGCCACGTACAGCACGATGTTGGTGAAGGCGATGTTCTCGTTGCGCAGCGCCCGGACGGTGGCGACCAGCATCAGCCAGACCACCGAGACCGGGATGAGCACCTTCCAGCCGAGCTTCATCAACTGGTCGTAGCGGACCCGGGGAAGGGTGCCGCGGAGCCAGATGAAGAAGAAGAGCAGCAGCTGCACCTTCAGGACGAACCACAGCATCGGCCACCAGCCGTGGTTGGCGCCCTCCCAGAAGGTGGAGACCGGGTACGGGGCCCGCCAGCCGCCCAGGAAGAGGGTCACCGACACCGCGGAGACCGTCACCATGTTCACGTACTCGGCGAGCATGAACATCGCGAACTTGATCGAGGAGTACTCGGTGTTGAAGCCGCCGACGAGGTCGCCCTCGGACTCCGGCATGTCGAAGGGGGCGCGGTTCGTCTCGCCGACCATCGTCACGATGTAGATGAGGAACGACACCGGCAGCAGGACCACGAACCAGCGGTCCTGCTGCGCCTCGACGATCGCCGAGGTCGACATCGAGCCGGAGTAGAGGAAGACGGAGGCGAAGGCCGCGCCCATGGCGATCTCGTACGAGATCATCTGCGCGCAGGAGCGGAGGCCGCCGAGGAGCGGGTACGTGGAGCCGGACGACCAGCCGGCCAGCACGATGCCGTAGATGCCGACGGAGGCGACCGCGAGGATGTAGAGCATCGCGATCGGCAGGTCGGTGAGCTGCATCGTGGTGCGCTGGCCGAAGATCGACACCTCGTTGCCGGCCGGGCCGAAGGGGATCACGGCGATCGCCATGAAGGCGGGGATGGCGGCGACGATCGGGGCCAGGACGTAGACGACCTTGTCGGCCCGCTTGACGATCACGTCCTCCTTCAGCATCAGCTTGATGCCGTCCGCGAGGGACTGGAGGAGGCCCCAGGGGCCGTGCCGGTTGGGGCCGATGCGCAGCTGCATCCAGGCGACGACCTTGCGCTCCCACACGATGGAGAAGAGCACGGTGACCATCAGGAACGCGAAGCAGAAGACGGCCTTGACCAGGACGAGCCACCAGGGGTCCGTCCCGAACAGGGAGAGGTCCTCCGCTGCGAGGAGCGTGTTCACGCCTGCGCCTCCTTCGGGGCCGCCGGGCCGATGCGGACCAGGTCGCCGGGGCGGGCCCCGGTGTCGGAGAGGACTCCGTGGCCGGACGAGTTCAGCGGGAGCCAGACGACGCGGTCGGGCATCGCGGTGACCTGGAGGGGGAAGGCGACGGAGCCCGCGGGGCCGGTGACCTCCAGCAGGTCGCCGTCCTTGACGCCGGTGTCGGCGGCGGTGTCGGCGGAGAGCCGGGCGACCGCCGCGTGGCGGGTGCCGGCCAGGGCGGTGTCGCCCTCCTGGAGCCGCCCGAGGTCGAGCAGCAGCCGGTGGCCGGCGAGGACGGCCTCGCCGTCGCCCGGCCGGGGGGCCGGGACGGCGTGGGCGGTGGGCTCGGAGGCCCGGTCGTCGGTCCAGCGGCCCAGCCGGTCCAGCTCGCGCCGGGCCGCCTTCAGGTCGGGCAGGGCGAGGTGGGCGTCCATGGCGTCGGCGAGCATGTGGAGCACGCGCGCGTCGGCCGGGGCGAGCGGGCGGGTCATCTGCTCGGGCTTGAGCGCGGCCTCGAACATCCGCGCCCTGCCCTCCCAGTTGAGGAAGGTGCCGGGCTTCTCGGCGACCGCGGCGACCGGCAGGACGACGTCGGCGCGCTCGGTGACCGCGCCGGGGCGCAGCTCCAGGGAGACGACGAAGGCCGCGTCGAGGGCCTCACGCGCGCGTGCCGGGTCGGGCAGGTCGTCGACGTCGACGCCGCCGACGAGGAGCCCGGCGAGTTCGCCGGCGGCGGCCGCCTCGACGATCTGGCCGGTGTCGCGGCCGTAGCCGTGCGGGAGTTCGCGGACGCCCCAGACGGCGGCGACCTCCTCCCGCGCGCGGGGGTCGGTCGCGGGCCGGCCGCCGGGCAGCAGGCTCGGCAGCGCGCCGGCCTCGATCGCGCCGCGTTCGCCGGCCCGGCGCGGGATCCACACGAGCCGCGCGCCGGTGGCGGCGGAGGCCCGCAGGGCGGCGGTGAGCGCGCCGGGCACGCCGGCGAGCCGCTCGCCGACGGCGATGACGGCGCCCTCCTGGCGCAGCGCCTCGGAGGCGGCCCAGCCGCCGGAGTCCAGGCCCACGCGGGAGGTGAGGGCGTCGAGCCACTCGGTCTCGGTGCCGGGGGCGGCGGGCAGCAGGGTGCCGCCGGCCTTCTCCAGGCCGCGGGTGGCGTGGGTGGCGACCGCGTACGTCTTCTGCCCGTGCTTGCGCCAGGCCTTGCGGAGCCGCAGGAAGACGCCGGGGGCCTCCTCCTCGGACTCCAGGCCGACGAGCAGCACGGCCGGCGCGGCTTCGAGGGTCGTGTACGTGATCCCGGAGCCGTCCAGGTCGCGGCCGCGTCCGGCGACGGTGGAGGCGAGGAAGTCGGCCTCCTCGCCGGAGTGGACCCGGGCCCGGAAGTCGACGTCGTTGGTGTCGAGGGCGACGCGGGCGAACTTGGCGTAGGCGTAGGCGTCCTCGACGGTGAGCCGGCCGCCGGCGAGGACGCCGGTGCGGCCGCGCACGAGCCCGCGGGCGGCGGCCTCCAGCGCCTCGGGCCAGGAGGCCGGTTCGAGGACGCCGGCGGCGTTCCGCACCAGGGGGGTGGTCAGCCGGTCGCGCTGCTGCGCGTACCGGAAGCCGAACCGGCCCTTGTCGCAGACCCACTCCTCGTTCACCGCGGGGTCGTTCTGCGCGAGGCGGCGCATGACCTTGCCGCGCCGGTGGTCGGTGCGGGTGGCGCAGCCGCCGGCGCAGTGCTCGCAGACCGAGGGCGAGGAGACCAGGTCGAAGGGGCGGGAGCGGAAGCGGTAGGCGGCCGAGGTGAGGGCGCCGACCGGGCAGATCTGGATGGTGTTGCCGGAGAAGTACGACTCGAAGGGGTCGCCCTCGCCGGTGCCGACCTGCTGGAGGGCGCCGCGCTCGACGAGTTCGATCATCGGGTCGCCGGCGACCTGGTTGGAGAAGCGGGTGCAACGGGCGCAGAGGACGCAGCGCTCGCGGTCGAGCAGCACCTGGGTGGAGATCGGCACCGGCTTCTCGTAGGTCCGCTTGACGCCCTCGAAGCGGGACTCGGCCTGTCCGTGGGACATGGCCTGGTTCTGCAGCGGGCACTCGCCGCCCTTGTCGCAGACCGGGCAGTCCAGCGGGTGGTTGATGAGCAGCAGCTCCATCACGCCGTGCTGCGCCTTCTCGGCGACCGGCGAGGTCAGCTGCGACTTCACCACCATGCCGTCGGTGCAGGTGATGGTGCAGGAGGCCATCGGCTTGCGCTGGCCCTCGACCTCGACGATGCACTGGCGGCAGGCGCCGGCGGGGTCGAGGAGGGGGTGGTCGCAGAAGCGGGGGATCTCGATGCCGAGCTGTTCGGCGGCGCGGATGACCAGGGTCCCCTTGGGGACGGAGATCTCGGCGCCGTCGATGGTCAGCGTGACCAGATCCTCGGGCGGTACCGCCGGGCTTCCGCCGCCGGACGGGCCGGCCGTGGTGACCGTCATGCCGTCACCTCCTTGTGGTTGTCCGCCCAGGCGGTCGACTTGGCCGGGTCGAAGGGGCAGCCCTTGCCCGTGATGTGCTGCTCGTACTCCTCGCGGAAGTACTTGAGCGAGGAGAAGATCGGCGAGGCGGCGCCGTCGCCGAGGGCGCAGAACGACTTGCCGTTGATGTTGTCGGCGATGTCGTTGAGCTTGTCGAGGTCCGACATGACGCCCTTGCCGGCCTCGATGTCGCGGAGCAGCTGGACGAGCCAGTAGGTGCCCTCGCGGCAGGGGGTGCACTTGCCGCAGGACTCGTGGGCGTAGAACTCGGTCCAGCGGGTGACGGCGCGGACCACGCAGGTGGTCTCGTCGAAGCACTGGAGGGCCTTGGTGCCGAGCATGGAGCCGGCGGCGCCGACGCCCTCGTAGTCGAGCGGCACGTCGAGGTGCTCGTCGGTGAACATCGGGGTGGAGGAGCCGCCGGGGGTCCAGAACTTGAGCCGGTGCCCGGGGCGCATCCCGCCGCTCATGTCGAGGAGCTGGCGCAGGGTGATGCCGAGGGGGGCCTCGTACTGGCCGGGCGAGGTGACGTGCCCGCTGAGCGAGTAGAGCGTGAAGCCCGGGGACTTCTCGCTGCCCATCGAGGTGAACCACTCCTTGCCGCGGTGGAGGATCGCGGGAACGGAGGCGATGGACTCGACGTTGTTCACCACGGTGGGGCAGGCGTAGAGGCCGGCGACCGCGGGGAAGGGCGGCCGCAGCCGGGGCTGGCCGCGGCGGCCTTCGAGGGAGTCCAGGAGGGCGGTCTCCTCGCCGCAGATGTACGCGCCGGCGCCGGCGTGCACGGTGAGTTCGACGTCGAGCCCGCTGCCGAGGACGTTCTCGCCGAGGTAGCCGGCCCGGTAGGCCTCCCGTACCGCCTCGTGGAGGCGGCGCAGGACGGGGACGACCTCGCCGCGCAGGTAGATGAAGGCGTGGCTGGAGCGGATCGCGTAGCAGGCGATCACGATGCCCTCGATGAGGGAGTGCGGGTTGGCGAAGAGGAGGGGGATGTCCTTGCAGGTGCCGGGCTCGGACTCGTCGGCGTTGACGACGAGGTAGTGCGGCTTGCCGTCGCCCTGCGGGATGAACTGCCACTTCATGCCGGTGGGGAAGCCGGCGCCGCCGCGTCCGCGGAGGCCGGACTCCTTCACGTAGGCGATGAGGTCGTCGGGGCTCATGGCGAGCGCGCGCCTGAGGCCCTGGTAGCCCTCGTGGCGCTCGTACGTCTCCAGGGTCCAGGAGTCGGGCTGGTCCCAGAAGGCGGAGAGCACCGGGGAGAGCAGCTTCTCGGGGCTGCTGGAGTTGATCTCGGCGGCCAACGTCATCACGCTCCCTCCTGACCGGCTGCCTCGCCGCGCGGGTGGACGATCCTGGTCTGCTGCGGGGTCTCGCCCTTGGCCAGTCGGAGGCCGACGAGGGAGGCGGGGCCTGCGCCGCCGGTGGCCGCGACGGCGCCGGGGCGCTCGTCGGGGAAGCCGGCGAGGATCCGGGCGGTCTCCTTGAAGGTGCACAGGGGGGCGCCGCGGGTGGGTTCGACGGTGCGGCCCTCGCGGAGGTCGTCGACCATCTTCTTGGCCGACTCGGGGGTCTGGTTGTCGAAGAACTCCCAGTTCACCATCACGACGGGGGCGAAGTCGCAGGCCGCGTTGCACTCGATGTGCTCAAGCGTGATCTTGCCGTCGTCGGTGGTGCCGTTGTTGCCGACGCCGAGGTGCTCCTGGAGCTCCTCGAAGATGGCGTCGCCGCCCATGACCGCGCAGAGCGTGTTCGTGCAGACGCCGACCTGGTAGTCGCCGGACGGCTTGCGGCGGTACATCGTGTAGAAGGTGGCGACCGCGGTGACCTCGGCGGTGGTCAGGCCGAGCATGTCGGCGCAGAAGGCCATGCCGGTACGGGTCACGTGGCCCTCCTCCGACTGCACGAGGTGCAGCATCGGCAGGAGCGCGGAGCGGGAGCCGGGGTAGCGGTCGATGATCGCCCTGGCGTCCTCCTCCAGCCGGGTCCGGACGTCGTCCGGGTAGGCGGGGGCGGGAAGCTGGGGCATCCCGAGGCTGACGTTCTCCGTCATCGGTCGACGCCTCCCATCACGGGGTCGATGGAGGCGACGGCGACGATGACGTCGGCGACCTGGCCGCCCTCGCACATCGCGGCCATGGCCTGGAGGTTGGTGAAGGACGGGTCGCGGAAGTGGACCCGGAAGGGGCGGGTTCCGCCGTCGGAGACGACGTGCACGCCGAGCTCGCCCTTGGGGGACTCGACGGCCGCGTACGCCTGCCCGGCGGGGACCCGGAAGCCCTCGGTGACCAGCTTGAAGTGGTGGATCAGGGCCTCCATGGAGGTGCCCATGATCTGCTTGATGTGGTCGAGGGAGTTGCCGAGGCCGTCGGGGCCGAGGGCGAGCTGCGCGGGCCAGGCGATCTTCTTGTCGCCGACCATGACCGGGCCGGGCTCCAGCCGGTCGAGGCACTGCTCGACGATCCGCAGCGACTGGCGCATCTCCTCCAGCCGGACGAGGAAGCGCCCGTAGGAGTCGCAGCTGTCGGCGGTGGGGACCTCGAAGTCGTAGTTCTCGTAGCCGCAGTACGGGTCGGTCTTCCGCAGGTCGTGCGGGAGGCCCGCCGACCGGAGGATCGGTCCGGTGGCGCCGAGGGCCATGCAGCCGGTGAGGTCGAGGTAGCCGACGTCCTGCATGCGGGCCTTGAAGATGGGGTTGCCGGTGGCGAGCTTGTCGTACTCCGGCAGGTTCTTCTTCATGGTCTTCACGAACTCGCGCACGGCGTCGACGCCGCCGGGCGGGAGGTCCTGGGCGAGGCCGCCGGGCCGGATGTAGGCGTGGTTCATGCGCAGGCCGGTGATCAGCTCGTACAGGTCCAGGATCATCTCGCGGTCCCGGAAGCCGTAGATCATGATCGTGGTGGCGCCGAGCTCCATGCCGCCGGTGGCGATGCACACCAGGTGCGAGGAGAGCCGGTTGAGCTCCATGAGGAGGACCCGGATGACGCTGGCCCGGTCGGGGACGTCGTCGGTGATGCCGAGCAGCTTCTCCACGCCGAGGCAGTACGCCGTCTCGTTGTAGAACGAGGTGAGGTAGTCCATGCGCGTGACGAAGGTGGTGCCCTGCGTCCAGGTCCGGTACTCGAGGTTCTTCTCGATGCCGGTGTGGAGGTAGCCGATGCCGCAGCGGGCCTCGGTGACGGTCTCGCCGTCGATCTCCAGGATGAGCCGGAGCACGCCGTGGGTGGACGGGTGCTGGGGGCCCATGTTGACGACGATCCGCTCGTCGTCGGCCTTGGCCGCGGACTGGACGACCTCGTCCCAGTCGCCTCCGGTGACCGTGTAGACGGTCCCCTCGGTGGTCTCGCGGGGGCTGGATGCGGTGTTCACGAGTACGACCTCCGCTGGTCCGGAGCCGGGATCTGGGCGCCCTTGTACTCGACGGCGATGCCGCCGAGCGGATAGTCCTTGCGCTGCGGGTGGCCCTGCCAGTCGTCCGGCATCATGATCCGGGTGAGGGCCTGGTGGCCTTCGAAGACGATCCCGAAGAAGTCGTACGTCTCCCGCTCGTGCCAGTCGTTCGTCGGGTAGACGTCCGTCAGCGAGGGGATCCGCGGGTCGTGGTCGGGGGCCGAGACCTCCAGCCGGATCAGCCGGCCGTGGGTGAGCGAGCGCAGGTGGTAGACGGCGTGCAGCTCGCGCCCCTTGTCGCCCGGGTAGTGGACGCCGGAGACGCCGGTACAGAGCTCGAAGCGGAGCGCCGGGTCGTCGCGCAGGGTGCGGGCGACCCGGACGAGGTGCTCGCGCTCGATGTGGAAGGTGAGCTCGCCCCGGTCGACGACCGTCTTCTCGATGGCGTTCTCGGGGACGAGCCCCTGCTCCTCCAGGGCGCCTTCGAGCTCGTCGGCGACCTCGTCGAACCAGCCGCCGTAGGGGCGGACGGCGGGGCCGGGGAGGCGGATCGAGCGGACGAGGCCGCCGTAGCCGGAGGTGTCGCCGCCGTTGTTCGCGCCGAACATGCCGCGCTGGAGCCGTACCTCCTCCCCGTGCTCTCCGCGCTGTCCGGGCAGGTTCTGCTCGGACAGCTCCTTCTCGGGGTTCGGGGTTTCGTCGCTCAACGGAGCAGACCCTTCATCTCGATGGTCGGCAGCGCCTTGAGCGCCGCCTCCTCCGCCTCGCGGGCCGCCTCCTCGGCGTTTACGCCGAGCTTGGAGCTCTGGATCTTCTGGTGGAGCTTGAGGATCGCGTCCATCAGCATCTCCGGGCGCGGCGGGCAGCCGGGCAGGTAGATGTCGACCGGCACGATGTGGTCGACGCCCTGCACGATCGCGTAGTTGTTGAACATGCCGCCCGACGAGGCGCAGACGCCCATGGAGATGACCCACTTGGGGTTGGGCATCTGGTCGTAGACCTGCCGCAGGACGGGCGCCATCTTCTGGCTGACCCGGCCGGCGACGATCATGAGGTCGGCCTGGCGCGGGGAGCCGCGGAAGACCTCCATGCCGAAGCGGGCGAGGTCGTAGCGGCCGGCGCCGGTCGTCATCATCTCGATGGCGCAGCAGGCGAGGCCGAAGGTCGCGGGGAAGACGGATGACTTCCGGACCCAGCCCGCGGCCTGCTCGACGGTGGTCAGCACGAAACCGCTGGGCAGCTTCTCTTCGAGTCCCATGGGTGCTCCTCAGCCCCTCAGTCCCATTCCAGGCCGCCGCGCCGCCACACGTAGGCGTAGGCGACGAAGACGGTGAGCACGAAGAGCAGCATCTCCACGAGCCCGAAAAGCCCCAGGGCGTCGAAGGTGACGGCCCAGGGGTAGAGGAAGACGATCTCGATGTCGAAGACGATGAAGAGCATCGCCGTCAGGTAGTACTTGATGGGAAAGCGGCCGCCACCGGCGGGAGTGGGCGTCGGCTCGATGCCGCACTCGTACGCCTCAAGTTTTGCCCTGTTGTACCGCTTTGGCCCGATTAGCGTGGCCATGACCACGGAGAAGATCGCAAACCCCGCACCCAGGGCACCGAGCACGAGGATGGGCGCGTACGCATTCACGCTCCTCGCTCCTTCCAGTCGTCCTTGACCGTTGGACCGCACCGTCGGGTCCGCGAAAGATCGCCCCCATGTGAGGCAGTTCACAAGCCCGACGTCCGCGTATCTTAAGCCCGCCCCTCTGTGATCTGCGACACGGGGGTCACCAACGGATTTGTGATCTCCACCACCTGACGAAGGATCATGAAGCCGGATGAGCAGTGATCTTGTCGCGTGAAGCGCCCAGGTGATCACCAGGTGTGACATTCGGACCGGAAATCGCTGGTCGGAGCAGGTGGCGCTCTATCAAGAGATGGACCGTGCAAGCAAATTGGCAGTGGACGCGTACGGGTGATATAGGCATCCCCGTCGCCCGTCCGAGGGGTCGGCGGGACCGAAGTGGACGTCCTGACTCCGTGTGCACGCGTTCACGAGACGGGGATGTGACCTGCGTCACGCCGCCGGAGCCCGAAAAGAACGGGGCTTGGCCATCCGCGTGAAGAGGTGGTAAGCGAAGGGCAATTCGGGCATCTGATTGAAAACCCATGATCAAGGGCACAATGAGGCGCGCCCGATTTGCCCGTTACGGCGTCAATAAGGGCGACGAGGAAGCGGATTGGAAGGTTCCGGTCGTAACTGTGGCGCAACCCACGTTTCTTGAAGGGAACCGTGAAGCCCTGATAGCGGTTGTACCCATGTCCCAGACCGCTCACATACCCAGCCACCGGAAGCCCCGCCGCAGCGCCTCGAAGCTCGCGCTCCGCGCCGGAGTTGCCGGTGGCGTCCTCAGCACCATCGCGGTGGCCGGTGCTGCCGGACCGGCCAGTGCCGAGCCGGTGACCGAGACCATCGAGATGCCCACGCTGGGCTCGCTCGGCACCGACCTCTCCAGCGCCGTGGCCGCCTCCGCCGAGGCGTCCCAGCAGGAGGCCCTCGACCAGAGCCTGGAGGCCCAGGAGGCCGCCGCCCTGGAGAAGGCCGCCAAGGAGGCCAAGACGGCGAAGGCCGAGGCCGACCGCAAGGCCGAGGCCGAGCGCGCCGAGAAGGCCCGCCAGGAGGCCGAGGCGAAGGCCGAGCGCGAGCGCGCCGAGGCCGAGGCCCGCGCCGAGGCGCAGGCCCGTGCCTCCCGCGACAGCGCCCGCACCCAGCTGACCGCCACCTCGGCGTCGGACTCGTCGTCCTCGGACTCCGACTCGGGCTCGGGCTCCTCCTCCGCCTCCGAGTCGACCCAGGTCGCCTCCGGCTCCGCCGCCGCGATCGTCGCCTTCGCCAAGGCGCAGGTCGGCGACGCGTACGTCTCCGGCGGCACCGGCCCCAACTCCTGGGACTGCTCCGGCCTCGTCCAGGCCGCCTACCGCCAGGCCGGCATCGACCTGCCGCGCATCTCGTACTCCCAGTCGAGCATGGGCACCTCCGTCTCCCTGAGCAACCTCCAGCCGGGCGACGTCCTCTACTGGGGCAGCCGCAGCGGCTCGTACCACGTCGCCATCTACGTCGGCGGCGGCAAGTACGTCGGCGCGCAGAACCCCTCCACGGGCGTCGTCGAGCGCTCCCTGGACTGGGACCCGCCGTCGGGCGCCGTCCGCATCCTCTGATCCCCGGATCGGAGCCGTACGAAAGGGCCGTCACTCCTCGGGGGAGCGACGGCCCTTCGTCGTACCGGGACCCCGGGGGGTCACGCCTTCGGCGCGACCTTGGTTTCACCGAGTCGCAGGTGATTCACCGGACACCCCGCACCAGGGTCGGCGGATCGGTCGGCAATGAACCGAGCACGTCTCCCCCGAGATTTTTCCTACCACCGGTGTTACGTTTTAGGTATGAGCAGCCACGTAGCCCCCCAGGCCGCCGAGCGGGCCGGTAAGAGATCGGTGTCGCTGGCGCAATCCTTGATCAAGGAAGTCGAGGAGCGTACCGGCAAGAACGGCTTCTCCTCCGTTGTGGCCGAAGCCCTGGAGGAGTGGCTCGCCGCGCAGAAGCTCCGCGAGGTCGTGACCGCCGACCGCAAGGCGTTCGGCCCCGTCTCCGCCGAAGCGCGGCGGCAGGCGGAACAGGAGTGGTAAGCAAGCGCCTCAAGATCAAGGCAAAGAGCGAGGGCACGCTCGTCCTGGACGCCCAAGGGCTTTCACTGCATGTCGACGGCGACGAGGGGATGCGCGCGCGCATCGAGGTAGCTCAGCAGAGCGGCCGGCGCGTCGCGCTGTCCGCCCTGACGCCCTTGGAGGTGCGCCGGACCGGCGAGGCCGCCAAGCGACTCCGGTTCCTGCTTTCCCGGTTCGATGTGAAACCGGTCGACGACGCGGTGACGGACGCCGCGGCAAAGCTGCTCGACGCCTCGGGACTTGACGGACACGAATGCCTCGTGGACGCACTCGTGGTGGCCACGGCCGCACTCTGCACTCCCCCGGTGCTGCTCGTCACGTCCGACAAGTCGCACATCCCCGCGCTGTGCAAGGCGGCCGAAGAGCTTTCCGGTTCACCGAAGGTGAAGATCATCAAGGTCTGAGGGTCCGACTGCCGTACGCCGGGCCGCTCGGCTTCGTACCGTGCGGCCCGACCTTGACCGATCAAGCGCGGGGGGTCACGCCTTCGGCGCGACCTTCGACAGGCCGTTGATGATGCGGTCCATGGCGTCGCCGCCGGTCGGGTCCGTGAGGTTCGCCAGCATCTTCAGCGTGAACTTCATGAGGACCGGGTGGGTCAGGCCGCGCTGGGTCGCGATCTTCATGACCTTCGGGTTGCCGATGAGCTTCACGAAGGCGCGGCCCAGGGTGTAGTAGCCGCCGTAGGTGTCCTTGAGGATCTTCGGGTAGCTCTGCAGGGCCAGTTCGCGCTGGGCGGGGGTGGCGCGGGCGTGGGCCTGCACGACGACGTCGGCGGCGATCTGGCCGGACTCCATGGCGTAGGCGATGCCCTCGCCGTTGAACGGGTTGACCAGACCGCCCGCGTCGCCCACCAGGAGCAGGCCCTTGGTGTAGTGCGGCTGGCGGTTGAAGGCCATCGGGAGGGCGGCGCCCCGGATCGGCGTCGTCATGTTCTCCGGGGTGAAGCCCCAGTCCTCGGGCATCGAGGCGCACCAGGCCTTCAGCACCTCGCGCCAGTCCAGCTCGCGGAAGGCGGAGGAGGAGTTGAGGATGCCGAGGCCGACGTTGGACGTGCCGTCGCCCATGCCGAAGATCCAGCCGTAGCCGGGCAGCAGGCGGTCCTCGGCGCCGCGCTTGTCCCACAGCTCCAGCCACGACTCCAGGTAGTCGTCGTCGTGCCGCGGGGTCGTGAAGTACGTGCGGACCGCGACGCCCATCGGCCGGTCCTCGCGCCGGTGCAGGCCCATGGCCAGGGAGAGGCGCGTCGAGTTGCCGTCGGCGGCGACGACCAGCGGGGCGTGGAAGGTGACCTCGGTCTTCTCCTCCCCCAGCTTGGCGTGGACGCCCGTGATGCGGCCCGTGCGGTCGTCGACGATCGGCGCGCCGACGTTGCAGCGCTCGTACAGCCGCGCGCCGGCCTTCTGCGCCTGCCGGGCCAGCATCTCGTCGAAGTCGTCGCGCTTGCGGACCAGGCCGTAGTCCGGGTACGAGGCGAGGTCGGGCCAGTCGAGCTGGAGCCGCACCCCGCCGCCGATGATCCGCAGGCCCTTGTTCCGCAGCCAGCCGGCCTCCTCGGAGATGTCGATCCCCATCGCGACGAGCTGCTTGGTGGCGCGCGGGGTCAGTCCGTCGCCGCAGACCTTCTCGCGCGGGAACGCCGTCTTCTCCAGGAGCAGCACGTCGAGCCCGGCCTTGGCCAGGTAGTACGCGGTGGTGGAGCCGGCCGGGCCCGCCCCGACGACGATCACATCAGCGCTGTGCTCGGAGAGGGGCTTCTCGGTCACGGCGAATCTCCCGAAAGGTCGGCGAAGAGGGTCGCTGGGAAGTCTAGGACGGGCGTCACGAGCCGGACCGCAGGCCCCGTCCAGCGGAGTGGGGACCGCGGCGGAGGGGCGGGGCTCAGGGGGTCTTGAAGCCCCGGTGGAGGGCGACGATGCCGCCGGTGAGGTCGCGCCAGGCGACCTTGGACCAGCCGGCCTTCCGGAGGAGGGCGGCGAGGGTCGGCTGGTCCGGCCAGGAGCGGATGGACTCGGCGAGGTAGACGTAGGCGTCGGGGTTGGAGGAGACGGCGCGGGCCACGGGGGGCAGGGCGCGCATCAGGTACTCCTCGTACACCGTGCGGAACGGGGCCCACGTGGGGTGGGAGAACTCGGAGATGACGACCCGGCCGCCCGGCTTGGTGACCCGGTACAGCTCGCGCAGGGCCTGCTCGGTGTCCTGGATGTTGCGCAGGCCGAAGGAGATGGTGACGGCGTCGAAGACGTCGTCGCGGAAGGGCAGCTTCGTGCCGTCGCCGGCGGTGAACGGCATCCACGGGTGACGCTGCTTGCCGACCCGCAGCATGCCGAGGGAGAAGTCGCAGGGGACGACGTACGCGCCCGCGCGCGCGAAGGGCTGC
This sequence comes from Streptomyces sp. NPDC056503, assembly GCF_042794995.1. NCBI lineage: Bacteria > Bacillati > Actinomycetota > Actinomycetes > Kitasatosporales > Streptomycetaceae > Streptomyces > Streptomyces sp. NPDC056503. The sequence goes on along the minus strand of NZ_JBHTST010000010.1, from coordinate 16,370 downwards.
GAGGAGGTGGCGGTGCCGGCGGCGAGGTCGAGGATCCTCTGCGCGGGCCGGGCGTCGACCGCCTTGGCGACCTCCTTGCGCCATCTGCGGTCCTGGCCGAGCGAGAGCACGTCGTTGGTGAGGTCGTAGTTGGCCGCCACGTCGTCGAACATGGAGGCGACTTCGTGCGGCTGCTTGTCCAGATTGGCTCGGGTCACGCTCCCCATTCAAGCAGCCGCCGGAATCTCCTCCCGTACCGCTTCAACCTTTCGGACCCGGGTGTGCTCAAGGACGGTCGGAAGCGCCGTACGGCAGCGAGGAGAGCAGGGGTGCGATGGCATTGACGACCGAGATGGACCCGGGGGTGGCCGTGGTGGCGGACGTGGGGTCGGCGGCCGGGTTCGAGGAGTTCGCGCGGGCCGCGCAGCAGCGGCTGTACCGGACGGCGTACCTGCTCTGCGGGGACGCGGAGCACGCGCGGGACCTGACCCAGACCACGCTGGCCAAGCTGTACCAGCACTGGCGGCGGGCGGGGGCGGCCGAGCATCCGCACGCCTACGCCAAGACGGTGCTGACCCGGACGTTCCTGGCGGAGCGCCGCCGGCGGCTCCGGGACCTGCTCGTGCTCACCCGGACCGGGGGCACGGTGCCGGAGCCCGCCGCCGACCACACCGAGCTGCGGGTCACGCTGCTCGCCGCCCTCGCCGAACTGCCGCCGCGGGCCCGGGCGATGGTCGTGCTGCGCTACTGGGACGACCAGAGCGTGGCCTCCGTCGCCGCGCTGCTGCGGTGCAGCGAGGCGACCGTGAAGAGCCAGTGCTCGCGCTCGCTCGCCCGTCTCCGCGTACGCCTGGCCGACGCCGGGCTCTCGCTCTGAGGATCCGAGGAAGAGGTCTGTTGTGAACGACGACACCACCGCCCTGCGCGACGCCCTGGACCACACGGCGGAGGACCTTCCGCCGCTGCCCGACCTCGCCCCGCTCGCCGTGCGCGAGGGGCGCAGGCGCCGGGCCCGGGCCCGGTTCGCGACCGCGGCGACCGCGTTCGGCGTGGTCACCGCGGGGGCACTCGGTCTCACGCTGCTGCCGGGGAGCGACCCGGCTCCCGCGATGCCGGCCGCCGTGCCCTCGTCGCCGGGGGCGAGCGCGAGCCCGAGCGTGAACCCGGACGCGAGCTATCCCCCGGTGGTCGTGGAGGAGACGCCGGGCGTCCCCCCGCCCGACAACCCGGACGGGCTCTCGGACGCCGAGCGGGAGCGCCGGGCGGTCCACCAGCAGCGCGTGGCCGTGCTGCTCGACGAGCTGCTGCCCGCGAAGGTCACCGAGATCCGGCCGGTCAAGGACAAGGTGTCCGCCTACCGGATCACGGCGGGCGGGGAGCCCTTCTGGCTGACCGTGTCGGTGCGGCCGACCGACGACCGCGCCGTCGAGGACTGCCCGGACAGGCCGGACCCGAGGATCGTCTGCGAGACCGTCGTCTTCGACGGGGACCGCGAGGCCCAGCTGCTGTCGTTGGCGACGAGCGAGCCGGGCACGTCGGCCGCGTACGTGCGGTTCGTGTACGGCGGGAGCCGCGTGCGGCTCTCGGTCGACCCCGAGGGCGCGCCGTCGCCCGTGACCCCGCGCCAGCTGTTCGCCGTCGCGGAGGACCCCCGCTTCCTCGACCTGGTGCGGGACACGGACGCGCGGCCGGTGGAGAAGAAGGAGTCTCCGGCCATCGTGGGCGGGTGAGTCCGGCCGGGCGTCCCCGCGCCGTCGGACCCGTCCGGCGTCCCCGCGCCGTCGGACCCGTCCGGCGTCCCCGCGCCGTCGGACCCGTCCGGCGTCCCCGCGCCCTCGTCCCCGCGCCGTCGGCGGCGCGGGGGCGAGGGCGGCCGGGGAGGGTCAGATCAGCAGGTCGTACGTGTTCCAGCCGCCGCCGATCAGGCTGCGGGAGCTGTCGGGGACGAGCGTCGGGTTCCACGAGGGGGCCGTCCAGCGCTCGCCCTGGTGGAGCCAGAGGTTGCCGGCGGCGTCGCGGGCGACCAGGTCGGGGTTCCCGTCCCCGCCGAGCTCGCCCGTCCCCGTGAGGGCGGTGTAGCGGTTCCAGCCGCCGCCGACCAGCTGCCTGCGGGTGAAGGGCGGGCCGGGGGCGACGGGCGGGACGTCGTACTTCCAGAGCACGCCGGCGGTGTCCCGGCCGAGCGCTCCGTCCGGGGAGGCCAGCGTGGTCAGGGTGGTGTAGGCGTTCCAGCCGCCGCCGACCCTGACGCGGTCGTAGAACCGGCCGCCGCCGATCGACTTCGTCTCGTAGTGCCACAGCACGCCCGCCGCGTCGCGGGCGACCAGGCCGCCCCTGGAGTCGCCGGTGAGGGCGGTGTAGGCGTTCCAGCCGCCGCCGATCCTGACACGGGGCTTGAACGGGGCGTCGGGGTCGCCCGTCCCGCCGTAGTACCAGAGGACACCGCTCCGGTCGCGGGCCACCAGGTCGCCCTCACCGGCGGCGTCGGGCTTCCACAGCGGGGTGACGACGGTGTAGACCTGCCAGCCGGCGCCGACGCGCTTGCGGCGCTCGAAGGGCCGGGCGGTGTCGCCGGTGCCCTCGTACCGCCACAGCACGCCGGAGCGGTCCCGGGCGTGCAGGGCGCCCCGCTCGCCGGCGGCGGGCGAGGTCACCGCGGCGTGGGCGGTCGCTCCCCCGAGCGCCTCCGGTGCCACGAGCGTCAGCGGGACGAGCGCCGCGGCCAGTGCCGCCCCCGCGATGGTCCTGTGCGTGCGTGCCATGTCGACCCCTCCTCGTTTCCTCCGTGGACACCCCGGGGGCGGCGGATGGTTGCACGAGGGGGCGGAGCGGGTCAGCGGGCGCGGTAGACCAGCCGGCCGTCGAGGATCGTGGCCACGCAGGTCGACGCGCCCCGGCGGACGAGCTCCGCCGTGTCGGCGACGGCGAAGACGGCGAAGCGGGCGGGGGCGCCGGGGGTCGGGCGCGGGAGGAGGACGAGGGGGGTCGGGGAGAAGGACGGGGGGCCGGGGAGGACGTCGGGGCGGCGGCCGGTGGCCAGGCCGGCGCGGCGCACCGCGTCGGCGGCGGCGCGGGTGCGCAGTTCCCCGGCGACGGCGACCGTGCCGTGGGCGAGCATCCGCTGGACGCCCCGGCGGGCGCTCGCGCCGGGGCGGGAGGGGTCGGCGCGGAGGAGTTCCGCGGCCCGCGCCCCGGTGACCGGCTCGGTGCCGTACGCGTCGGCCTCGCGCGGGTCCGGGTGGTAGGTCCGCTCCAGGAGCTCGGGGGCGTACGGGTTGAGCAGGCCGGGCAGCAGGAGGCCCGGCCAGCGGCGGAGGCGGGCGTCCTGGTGGGCCTCGGCCAGCTCCTCGTACGGGCCGACGGCGGCGATCCGCGCGCCGTCGACGAGGACGGCGGTCTCCGGCGACCCGTCGGCGGCGTGCAGGGTGAGCAAGGAGGGCCTCAGTTCGCGTCGAGGAGCTTCAGCTCCGGGTGGGCGGTGCCGCCCTCGATGGCGATCGAGGAGATGTGGGAGGCGACGCGGTCGTCGACCGGGTCGTTCGCCGGGTCGTCGTGGACGACGAGGTGCTCGTACGTCGTGGCGCGCTGCGCCGGGACGCGGCCCGCCTTGCGGATGAGGTCGATGATCTCCAGGCGGTTGGAGCGGTGCTTGGCACCGGCGGAGGAGACGACGTTCTCCTCCAGCATGATCGAGCCGAGGTCGTCGGCGCCGTAGTGCAGGGAGAGCTGGCCGACCTCCTTGCCGGTGGTCAGCCAGGAGCCCTGGATGTGGGCGACGTTGTCGAGGAAGAGCCGGGCGATCGCGATCATCCGCAGGTACTCGAAGAGGGTGGCCTGCGTGCGGCCCTTGAGGTGGTTGTTCTCGGGCTGGTACGTGTACGGGATGAAGGCCCGGAAGCCGCCGGTCCGGTCCTGTACGTCGCGGATCATCCGCAGGTGCTCGATCCGCTCGGCGTTGGTCTCGCCGGTGCCCATGAGCATGGTGGAGGTGGACTCGACGCCGAGGCCGTGGGCGATCTCCATGATCTCCAGCCAGCGCTCGCCGGACTCCTTGAGCGGCGCGATGGCCTTGCGGGGGCGCTCGGGGAGGAGCTCCGCGCCGGCGCCGGCGAAGGAGTCGAGGCCGGCGGCGTGGATGCGGGTGATGGCCTCCTCGACGGAGACCCCGGAGATCCGCGCCATGTGGTCGATCTCGGAGGCGCCGAGGGAGTGGATGACGAGCTGCGGGAAGTCCTTCTTGATGGCCGAGAAGTGCTGCTCGTAGTACTCGACGCCGTAGTCCGGGTGGTGGCCGCCCTGGAACATGATCTGGGTGCCGCCGAGCTCGACGGTCTCCGCGCAGCGGCGCAGGATGTCGTCGAGGTCGCGGGTCCAGCCCTTCTTGGTGTCCTTGGGGGCGGCGTAGAAGGCGCAGAACTTGCAGGCCGTCACGCAGACGTTGGTGTAGTTGATGTTCCGCTCGATGATGTACGTCGCGATGTGCTCGGTGCCGGCGTAGCGGCGGCGGCGCACGGCGTCGGCGGCGGCGCCCAGCGCGTGCAGGGGCGCCGAGCGGTACAGGTCGAGCGCCTCCTCGGGGGTGATACGGCCGCCCGCGGCGGCGCGGTCGAGAACGGCTGTGACATCGAACGACGTGAGGTCGGCCTTCTCGGTCACCGTTTCGTCCCTTTCGGAGGCTTGTTTGACAGACCGGCCCAGCGTACGCCAGTGAGGGTGCGGGACCGGGCCGGGGTCCGTATCGGCGTGAATTTCCGATGAACGTTCAATCGCGCGATTCCCGCGGCGGGAATGGGAGTGGCCGACGCGGTTCCCGGGCGGTAAATGCGGACGGGAATTGCCCGACTCCGCGAAGGGGGCCGAGCGGGATCGGGCGGGGCTATTCCGGCGGAAGCAGATCGACCGCGACGTCCGCCGCAAAACCGGTCGTCGGTCCGGTGCGGCGGGCGAACTCGCGCACTCCGGCGAGTTGCTCCGGACCGAAGCGGAAGTCGAGCGTACGGAAGTACCGTTCCAGCAGCTCGGCGTCGAATGCCTCCCAGCGGGCGGCCTGCTCCGCCACCTTGGTGACCTCGTCGAGGGAGAGGTCGCGGGAGGCGAGGAAGGCCCGGTGGACGTCGTGGACGGTCTCCGGTTCGCGGGCCAGGTAGTCCTTGCGGGCCGCCCAGAGGGCGAAGACGAAGGGGAGCCCCGTCCACTCCTTCCACATCAGGCCCAGGTCGTGGACCTGGAGCCCGAGCCGGGGCGCGTCGTGCAGCGAGGCGCGCAGCGCGGCGTCGCCGATGAGCACCGCCGCCTCGGCCTCCTGCATCATCAGGCCCAGGTCGGGAGGGCAGGTGTAGTACGCCGGCTCGACCCCGTACCGCTCCGTGAGCAGCAGCTGGGCCAGGCGGACGGAGGTGCGGGAGGTGGAGCCGAGGGCGACGCGGGCGCCGTCCAGCTCCTCCAGGGGCCGCTGGGAGACGATCACGCAGGACATGACGGGACCGTCGCAGCCGACCGCGATGTCGGGGAGGGCGACGAGCCGGTCGGCGTGGCGGAGGTACTCGACGAGGGTGATCGGGCCGATGTCGAGGTCGCCCCGGACGAGCCGCTCGCTCAGCTTCTCCGGGGTGTCCTTGGTCAGCTCCAGATCGAGGAGCGTTCCGGTCCTGGCGAGGCCCCAGTAGAGGGGCAGGCAGTTCAGGAACTGGATGTGCCCGACCCGGGGCCGGCTGCGCTGGTGCTCGTCGTTCGCATTGTCCACAACGCGAGGCTAGACCCCGTCTCGTACCGTGGACATCGTCGGGGGCTTCCGGGCACATCGGCGCGGCGCGTCAGCATGTGAGAGCCCGGATCAAACATGAGGGTGACGTGATCTTTCCCTCTATCGCTGCGCGCACGCTGCGTGCTAGGCTCGACGCAAGTTGCAGTTTGGTTTCCCTTGCAGTACAGAGCCTGCGGAGCATGTGACCCGCAGGCTTTTGTAGTTTTCAGACTTGTTTGCAGGTTCTGGAGCAGGGCGACCCTTTGGCCCATAGGAGGGCTCATGGCTACCGGAACCGTCAAGTGGTTCAACGCTGAAAAGGGCTTTGGCTTCATCGCCCAGGAAGGCGGCGGCCCGGATGTCTTCGTCCACTACTCCGCGATCAACGCGAACGGCTTCCGTTCGCTTGAGGAGAACCAGCAGGTGAGCTTCGACGTCACGCAGGGCCCGAAGGGCCCGCAGGCGGAGAACGTCACCACGATCTGAACGCCGTAGTGGCGATCGCGATCTTCTAGAGCAGTACCCAAGGAGCCCCGCTCCGTGCCGCAGGTGCGGCACGAGCGGGGCTCCTGCCCGTTTTGCCGGTGTCCACCCCCTACCGCCGGTGTCCACCCCCTACCGCCGCCGTCCACCCCGTACGTGCCGCGACGGACGGCGTTCCCCCCTGCGATCCGGCCCCGATACGTACGCTGGACACATGACCGAACGGAAACCGCCTGGCGTCAGCTTCGAGTCCTTCGTCGACAAGCAGATCCGGGAGGCGGCCGAGCGCGGCGAGTTCAGCAGGCTCTCCGGCTTCGGCAAGCCCCTCGCCGACGACACGGCCCCGTACGACGAGCTGTGGTGGGTCAAGCAGAAGATGCACCGCGAGGGCATGTCGGCGCTGCCGGCCGGCCTCCTGCTCCGCAAGGAGGTCGAGGACACGGCCGCGGCGGTCGCGGCGGCCGCCTCGGAGAGCCAGGTCCGGCGGATCCTCGGCGAGATCAACACCAAGATCGCGGAAGCCCTGCGCCGCCCGCCGGCCGGACCGCCGCTGCACCTGACGCCCTTCGACGTCGAGGCGGAGCTGGCCCGCTGGCGGGAGGCGCGCGACCCCAAGGGGGCGTGATGAACAGTGCCGGTCTGCTGCTCGACTCCTTCGGCCGGATCCGGGAGGCCGTCCACGAGGCCGTGGAGGGCCTCGGCGAGGAGGAGCTCGCCGTCCGGATCGACCCGGACGCCAACTCGGTCGCCTGGCTCGTCTGGCACCTCACCCGCATCCAGGACGACCACCTGGCGGGCGCGTTCGGCACGGAGCAGCTGTGGCGCTCCGACGGCTGGCGGGACCGCTTCGGCCTGCCGTTCCCGCCCGCCGCGACCGGTTACGGCCACACGTCCGCGCAGGTCGGGGCCGTACGGGCGCCGGCCGCGCTGCTCCTCGGCTACCACGACGCCGTCCACGACCGGACGGCCGAGCTGCTCGCCCCCGTCACGAACGCGGACCTCGACCGGGTCGTCGACACCGCGTGGGACCCGCCCGTGACCCTGGGCGTCCGGCTCGTGTCGGTGGTCGCGGAGGACCTCCAGCACGCGGGGCAGGCGGGGTACGTGCGCGGGGTGGTGGAGCGGCGGGGCGGCTGAGGCCGGCGGGAGGACCGGCGCCGGGCCCGTACAACCCTTCGGGCCCCCCGGGAGTCCACCCCGTGTCTCGTACTCGCGTACGAGGCACGGTTCGCTCCTGGAGGATCCTTGCTCTTCGCCCGTACCCGGCGCCGGCACGTCGCCGCGTCCGTCGCCACCGTCCTCGCCGTCACGCTCGGCGCGGGCGCCCTGACCGTCCCGGCGGCCGTCGCGGCCGACGGCCCGTCCGCCTCGGCCCCGGCGGCGGAGGGTGTCGCCACGATGCACCCGCACACCACGCCCTTCGGCTGCGGCACCGGCGGCTTCTTCTCGCACTTCCCGCACGACCCCGACACGATCTTCTGGACGAGCTACGCGACCGGCAGGACGGAGTCCCTCGGCACCGCCTGGGACGTCGGCGGCGACCTGTACTACGGGTCGCGCAGCGGGGGCAAGGTGAAGAACATGGCCACCGGCGCCACGTTCGCCTATCCCGCCTCGGCCTACGGGGTGGGCATCGCCGGCGGCCACCTCTTCGCCACCGACCGCGGCGAGACCACGCTGACCATGTACTCCGCCGACGAGGAGCCCCGTGCGGTGAGCGGCCTCCCGGCCGGGGTCAGGGAGCTGGCCGTCCGTCCGGGCACCGACGAGGAAGCCGTCCTCGGCTTCATCGGTGCCGACGGAAAGCAGTACCACGCCCTCGTGGACCTGGCGTCGGCCGAGATCACCGAGACGTTCGCGACGCCCGGCGCGTGGACGTACCGGGACATGCCCTCCGTGCCCACGGACATCAGCGTGAACGCGCGGTGGATCGCCTGGTCCGAGTGGAACGACGCCACCGGGGAGGGCACGGCGGTCGTCCGCGACCGCGCCACCGGCGAGCAGCGCAGGATCGGACTGGGCACGCACGCGTTCAAGCCCCGGCTGCTCGGCGACTGGATCGTCCACGTCGGACGGTCCACCACCGGCTCCACGACGAGGAACGCCCTGCTGGCCACCCACCTCACCAGCGGAGCCACCAGCAGCCCGCTGCTCGACAGGGTCTCCGGCGCCCTCGTCCAGGACGGGACGGACGCCCTGCTCGCGGGCGGCGGCAACCTGGGCGCCGGCTACGGCGCGGCCCGCATCACCCTCGGCGAGGACGGACGCCCGGCCGCGACCCTCATCGGTTCCTACACCACGGTCGAGACCGCGGAGATGAGCCCGGCGACCGTGCCCACCGGCACGGTCGACCTGGACACGACCCGGAACCCGGACTTCTCCTTCCGCTTCAACCACACCAGCACGAAGTACACGCTCGTCCTGAAGCACACCCGGACCGGGAAGACCCACACCCGGACCGAGGGCGCCTTCGACGTCTCCGACACCTGGTGGGCGGACTACTCCGCCGGCTTCCCCTACGGCGAGGCGTGGGACGGCACCCTGGACGCCACCCATGCCGACGGCTCGGCCGCACGGATCGGGGCGTACAACGGCGCGTACACCTGGGAGATGACCGCCGAGTCCCTGGCCGGAGCCGGTCCGGCCCTGAAGAGGTCCGGATCGTTCACCGTCACGCGCGCCGCGAAGCCGCACGACTTCGACGACAACGGCTCCCCCGACCTGCTCGGCCGGGACGCCTCCGGCGTCCTCTGGTCGGACAGCGCCTACCGGGGCGACGCCGCGACCGGCGCCCCGGAGACCCGGATCGGCGGCGGCTGGCAGGTCTACGACCGGATCGAGGCCACCGGCAGCCTCGGAGGGACCGCCCACGCGGACCTGATCGCCCGGGACAAGGCCGGCGTCCTCTGGGCCTACCAGGGCAACGGGCGCGGCGGCTTCGACGCCCGCACCCAGGTGGGCGGCGGCTGGCAGGTCTACGACAAGCTCGCCGGCGGCTCCGACCTCACCGGCGACGGCCGCCCCGACCTCCTCGCCACCGACAGGACCGGTGTCCTGTGGCTGTACACCGGCACCGGCAACGCCAGGTCCCCCTTCTCCGCCCGGAAGAAGATCGGCTCCGGCTGGGGCGTCTACGACCAGCTCACCGCCACCGGCGACATCGCGGGCGCCGCCTCCGGCGACCTCCTCGCCCGGGACAGGGACGGCGTCCTCTGGATGTACCTCGGCAAGGGCGACGGCACCTTCACCGCCCGCACCCGCGTCGGCGGCGGCTTCGGCCGCTACTCCGAGCTCGTCGGCGCGGGCGACTCCGACCGCGACGGCAGGAACGACCTGCTCGCCGTCGACCCGGCCACCAGGACCACCTACCTCTTCAAGGGCACGGGGCAGCGATACACCCCGTTCGACCTGACCCGCGCCACCACGACCCTCTTCAAGGGCGGGTCGTACGAGCTCAACGGCTGACGGACGCGCACCGGCCGGGCACGGCGCGACCGTGCCCGGTCCCTCCCCGGGAGCCAGGGCCCTCACGGACCCCCGGGGGGGTTCCGCGTACGACCACCTCGCCCGATCCCGCGGAACCACTCGTACAACCACTCGATCACCTCGCGAGTCTGACCGGGCACGGCACGCACGTGTCCGGTCTTCCTCGTGGGGGTTTCACTTGCAGCACCGCACCGCCGGCACCACCCGCCTCGCCACCGCCATCACCGCGGTGCTCGCCGTCACGGCCATCGGCGCCGGGACGCTCTCGACGGCGCCGGCCGCCTTCGCGGCCCCGCCGGCCGCCGTCTCCGCCGCCGAGGCGGACTCCCTCCCCGCCTTCCCGACGGGCGCCTCCGTCACGGCGACGGGCCCCGGCGGCTTCCTCACGTACGACTCCTACCCCTCCGACCCCTCCCGCGAGCTGCTCTGGACGCCGTACGACGGCGGTGCGCCGACCGCGCTCCCGCGCCCCGAGGGCGGGGCCTGGGCGGCCTCCGGCGGTGACGTGGTCGCCCTCGGCGACGCCGGCTTCACCTCCGAGTTCCGCAAGCTCACCCTGCGGAACATGGCCGAGCCCGCCGCCCCCGGCGTGGAGCTCGACCTCGGCGCGATCGGCGGCAACTACGTGGCCGTGCTGGGCCCGAAGAGCGTGCTCGCCCAGATCACCGACGCCGACGGCACGGCCGAGCTGCACGTCGTCACCAAGGACGGCACCGGCACGACGACCCGCGCGGTGCCGGGACTGCCCGCCGACGCCACCGACTTCTTCACCAGCGCGCCGGTCAGGGACGGCATCGCCTTCGTCGCGTACGAGACCGGCCCGGCGGGCGCGCGCAAGGGCGGCCGCGCCGTGATCGACCTCGGACGGAACAAGGTCCTGGAGACCTACGACTCCACCGAGTCCGGGTACGGCTTCAGCCACCTGCTCTTCTCCGCCACGCACGTGGCGTGGCTCGACTGGAGGAGCGGCACGGGGATGTTCATCACCTCCGTCGACCGCACGACCCGCGCGGTCAAGGAGACCGTCCTGGGCTCGCGCGAGGACTCGTGGCACACCGAGCTGGTGGGCGACTGGCTGGTCTACGGCGCCCCCGAGAGCCCCGTCAGCGCCGTCTCCCTGACCGACGGCACGAAGCACACCGTCGCCGACAGCGCGACCGGCAGCGCCTCCGCCGCCGACGGCAGCATGGTGCTGACCGGCGCGCGCGGCCAGGACGGCGACGGCCTGTTCCGGATCGCGGCCCCCGCGGGCGGCGGCGCCCCGACCGTCACCAAGGTGGCGGACATGGTCCTCCCGCAGCCCCTGACCATCGACCGGGCCGACATCCCGGCGCGCGTGAACCTCGACAGGACCGGCGGCGAGGTGCGGCTGGGCTGGACGCTGTCGCGCGCCGACGCCTACATGTTCGTGACCTTCACCCACGTGGCCACGGGCAAGGAGTACCAGCAGTACGTGCACTCCCCCGCCGGCGACGAGAACTTCTCCGTCACCTGGGACGGCCACTTCGGCGACGTCGACGCGCCGAACGGCGCCTACACGGTGCTGGCGGAGGCCGAGTCGCTCGACGGCGTCGGCGGGCGCGTCCGCCGCAGCGGGCAGATGACCCTCACCCGCGACCCCAACCCGCACGACTACACGAACAACGGCTCCACCGACGTGCTCGCCCGGGACGCGGCCGGCGTCCTGTGGCGCGACGACCTCCGGGACCGGCCGGTCACGGGGCAGGTCACGACCGCCCAGCGGACCAAGGTCGGCGCCGGCTGGAACACGTACCGGCAGATCGAGGCGGTCGGCAGCATCGCCGGCGCCGCCCACGGCGACCTGGTCGCGCTCGACGGGGCCGGCACCCTGTGGCACTACCTCGGCAAGGGCGACGGCACCTTCACCGCCCGCGCCAAGGTCGGCGGCGGCTGGCAGATCTACAACAAGATCACCGGCGGCTCCGACCTCGACGCGGACGGACGCGCCGACCTGCTCGCCACGGACGCCGCGGGCACCCTCTGGTTCTACAAGGGGACCGGCTCCGTCACGAAGCCCTTCGCGACCCGCGTGAAGGTCGGCGGCGGCTGGCAGGTCTACAACCAGATCACCGCCGTCGGGAACATCGCGGGCACCGCCGCCGGCGACCTCGTCGCCCGCGACACGGCCGGCGTCCTCTGGCTCTACCAGGGCAACGGCCGCGGCGGCTTCGGCGGGCGCGTCCAGGTCGGCGGCGGCTGGGGCGCCTTCTCCCACCTCGTCGGCGCCGGCGACGTCGACAGCGACGGCCGCCCCGACCTCGTCGCCCACGGCAAGGGCGGCACCTACGTCTACAAGTCGACCGGGTCCTCCACCCGCCCCTTCACCCGGGTGAACACCAACCTCTACGCGGGCGAGGGCACCACGTTCACCAGCGTCTCCTGACGCCGGGGGTACGGGAGCGGGCGCCGGAGCGAAACACCCGCCCGGTCCCGTACAACCATATTTCCTGATCAATAGTCTCCCAGGGCGGTACGCACTCCTGTGCGTACCGCTCGGCCCGTTCCAGGCACCTCCAGGGGGAGACACCTTGACTTCCGTACGCTCCGGGCGGAGTCGCCGCCTCGGCGCCTCCGTCGCCCTCGTCCTCGCCACGACCCTCGGCGCCGGCGCCCTCACGGCCGGGCCCGCGGGCGCTGCCGTGAACGCCGCCCCGCAGGCCCCGCAGGCCACTCCGACGGCCGACGGACCCGGAGTGGTGCCCTCCTTCCACAAGCTGCTCGGCGGCGGGAAGCACGGCGCCTTCACCATGGACGGCAACCGGTACGACCACCAGGACCCCACCTACGGGCGGCTGACCTACACGCGGTACACGGACGGCACGACGATCGAGCTCGACCTGATCAGCGCCGAGGACCGGGTCGTGGCCACCGGCGACACCGGGGCCGTGATCAACCCCTTCGAGCGGTCCGTCACCGTCTTCGACGGCGCGAGGGGAGGCTCGTACACCCTGCCGGTCGACGAGGACACCTACGACCTCCGGGAGATCGGGCTCGCGGGCGGCGGGCTGCTCGCCGTCTCCACCACCGGCCCGGAGCCCGTCCTGAAGCTGCACACCGTGGCGGAGGGCAGCCGGGTGGTCGACGGCATGCCCGGGAAGGACGCGTTCCCCGCCCTGGCGTCCGCCACCGACACGCACGCCCTGGTCCTCACCAAGGACGCGCGGGGCGCGGCCGTCTGGGTCGTCGTCGACCTGGCCGCGGCGAAGGTCGTGGAGACCCACGCCGTCCCGGCGGCGGCGGACCCGGCGTCCGTCACCTTCGCCGACCGGCGGATCGCCTGGGCCGAGTACCCGGAGGGCGCCGCCCCCCGGGCGGTCGTCCGCGACCGGTCCGGCGGCGGGGAGACCGTGCTGCCGCTCCCCGCGGCGCCCGGCCGGGACTACGACCTCGGCCTGGTCGGCGACTGGCTGACGTACAGCCGGCCCGGCGGACTCGCCGCGACCACGCCGTCCCCGGCACGCGCCCTGACGGCCCGCCACCTGACCGGTGGCGAGTCGTTCGAGCTGCTGGACCACACCGTCCGGTCCACCGACAGCCCCGCGGGCGGCCAGACCGTGTGGGGCGGCAGCGTCGCCGCCGGGGAGAACGGCGAGGGCGTCTACCGGATCACCGCCGGCGCGGACGGCGTGCCGACGGCCGTGCAGGAGGCGACCACCCGCCAGTCCACCGCGCTGCGCCCCGGCTCCTCCGACCTCCCGCACGAGGGGAAGTGGATCCGGCCGGTGAACGGCGTCCTCGCCCCCACCCGCTTCGACTTCGCGCTGAACCGGGGCGACGTGCGGGTCGACGCCGTCTTCCGGCACCAGGACGGCGGGACGCTCACCCGGAGCTGGACCTCCAAGGAGCGGAACGTCCGGTTCGACTGGGATCACCACCTCGGCTCCACGGAGAACGGCGAGCCGCGGCACTCCGGCGCCCCCAGCGGCAGCTACCAGGTCTCCTTCACCTTCACCCCGCTGAACGGAATCGGTCCGGCGGCGCAGGTGAAGGGCCAGCTCGCCCTGGAGCTCGGCGTCCGGCCGCACGGCTTCGACTTCGACACCACCCCCGACCTCCTCGCCCGTGACTCCTCCGGCGTCCTGTGGACCGACAGCACGGTCATGACGCCGCAGGGGGAGCTGGACGCGCGGCGGGCACGGGTCGGCGGCGGCTGGCAGGCGTACGACCGGATCGAGGCCACCGGCGACATCGCCCGCTCCCAGCGCTCCGACATCGTCGCCCGCGACCGGTCCGGCGTCCTGTGGTTCTACGAGAGCAACGGCTACGGGCGCTTCTACGACCGCTCCCGGATCGGCGGCGGCTGGCAGGTCTACGACCTGCTCGCCGGCGGCTCCGACCTCACCGGCGACGGCCGCCCCGACCTCCTCGCCACCGACAGGACCGGCGTGCTGTGGCTCTACCGGTCCACCGGAGACGTCGAGGCCCCCTTCGCCGCCCGCAAGAAGGTCGGCGCCGGCTGGGGCGTCTACAACCAGCTCACCGCCACCGGCGACATCGCCGGCACGACGGGCGGCGACCTCCTCGCCCGCGACAAGGACGGCGTCCTCTGGATGTACCTCGGCAAGGGCGACGGCACCTTCACCGGCCGCACCCGCGTCGGCGGCGGCTGGAACGCCTACACCGAGCTGGTCGGCGGCGGCGACGCCGACAACGACGGGAAGGCCGACCTGTTCGCGTACAGCGCCCGGGAGAAGAAGACGTACCTCTACGGCGGCACCGGCGACCGCGCCAGGCCCTTCAAGGCCCGCAAGGCGAACACGGTCTTCGCCGGCGGCTCGTACAACCTTTTCGGCTGACCGGATGTCACACAGGCGGGTTCGCACGGTTGCGCGAACCCGCCTGTCTGCACCTGGAGGGGTCTTGCTTCCCGTACGCGTCACGCGCCGCCGCACCGCCGCCGCCGTCGCCACCGTCCTCGCCGTCACCCTCGGCGCCGGGGCCCTGACCGTCCCGGCCGCCGTGGCGGCCCCCGGTCCCGTCACGGCCGCGGCGGAGACGGAGGCGCAGGAGGCGGTCGCGCAGATGCCCCTGCACACCATCGTCGACGCGCCCGGCGGCAGCGCCGGCTTCTTCGTCGACAACTGGTTCAGGGGCGACTCGGTCGCCTGGACCAGTTACAAGGAGGGCAAGACCGTCTCGCTGGGGGCCTACACGGAGGTCTACGGCGGCGACCTGTACGTCGACTACGACGGCGACGTCGTCGACATGGCGACGGGAGCCCGCTACAAGCTGCCCGCGGAGAACGCGAACGCGGTGGGCGTCGCCGGTCCGTACGTCTTCACCGCCCTCACCCTCGACAACACCTCCGGCACCGGCACCACCACCCTCTGGGCCCACACCGCCGAGGGCAAGCGCCAGATCACCGGCCTGCCGGCCGGCGCCCAGGACTTCTTCGTCCGCGGGGAAACCGGGAAGCTCGGCCTCGTCCGCTTCAAGGACGCCGACGGCGCCCGCAACGAGGGTCTCGTCGACCTCGCGACGGGAGCGGTCACCGAGGTCTACAAGGTGCCGGGCAACGGCGTGTTCACCGCCTCGGACACCAGGGTCGCCTGGGTCGAGAGCGACGCGGACGGCACGCGGCGGGCGGTCGTGACCACCCGGGGCACCGACGAGCGGAAGACCGTCGACCTCGGCCCGGTGAACGCCTCCCCCCGCATCGCCCTGCTCGGCGACTGGCTCCTGGCCGGCGCGTTCCCCGGCACGTACGGCACGGACCCGGCGCTCGACTACCGGCTGCGCGCCTGGAACCTCGCCGACACCACCGCCGCGCCGGTCAAGCTGCTCGACCGCGTCCAGTCGATCCAGCCGGACGCCGGGAACGGCCTGCTGGTCAGCGGCGGCCTGGTCGGGACGGGCGACGGCGCCTACCGCGTCGGCCTCGACGCGGACGGCAAGCCGGTCACCACCTTCGTCGCGGCGAACGGCTCGCCGACCGAGACCGCGGAGATGAAGCCCGCGACGGTGCCGACGGGCACGGTGGACCTGAACAAGAGCGACGACCTCGACTTCCAGTGGCACCTCAACCACTCGGACACGCGGGTCACGGTGGAGCTGAAGCACGTCCGCACCGGCACCACCTACCGCTCGGTCCAGGACGGCTACGACGAGGCCGGCGGCTGGGACAGCAACTACGACACGGGCTTCCCCATGGGCCCCGTCTGGTGGGGCCAGTTCGAGAACACCGACGGCACGACCGGACCGCGCTCCCCGTACAACGGCGACTACACCTGGGAGATGACCGCCGAGTCGCTCGTCGGCGCCGGTCCCGCCCTGAAGAAGTCCGGCTCCTTCACGGTGACCCGCACGCCGAGGCCGCACGACTTCGACGACAACGGCTCCGTCGACCTGCTCGCCCGCGACGCCTCCGGCGTCCTCCGCTCGGACAGCTCGCTCCGCCGGGGCCGCTACGGCGAGATCGACTCCCCGGAGACCCGGATCGGCGGCGGCTGGCAGATCTACGACCGCATCGAGACCGTCGGCGACATCGCGGGCTCCGCCCACGCGGACCTGATCGCCCGCGACCAGGCGGGCGCGCTCTGGCTCTACCAGGGCAACGGCAACGGCGGCTTCGCGGGCCGCGTCGCCATAGGCGGCGGCTGGCAGACCTACGACCAGATCAGCGGCGGCTCCGACTACACCGGCGACGGCCGCCCCGACC
>NZ_JBHTST010000009.1:0-104646 GCF_042794995.1 Streptomyces sp. NPDC056503 | reverse complement strand
GCCCCGGCCGGGCCCGGCCGGGGCCGACGGGACTGGCCCGGGGCCGCGCACCTCTGGAAGGATCGCCTCCCAAGGAACGCGAACTCGGGGGGCCCGTGCACGACTTGCAGCCGGACGATCCGGCCACCATCGGCCCGTACCGCCTCTCGGCGCGGCTCGGCGAGGGCGGCATGGGCCAGGTCTTCCTGGCCGTCTCCCGCAGCGGCCGGCGGCTCGCGGTGAAGGTGATCCGCCCCCAGATCGCCGCCGACCCCGGGTTCCGCGAGCGCTTCCGCCGCGAGGTGGCCGCCGCGAGGACCGTAGGCGGCTTCTGGACCGCGCCGCTCGTCGACGCCGACCCGGAGGGCCCGGTGCCCTGGGTGGCCAGCGACTACATCGACGCGCCCGACCTGGCGGCGCTCGTACGGGACCGGGGCCGGCTCCCCGAGCCGGAGCTGCGCTCGCTCGCCGCCGGTCTCGCCGAGGCCCTGGAGGCCATCCACCGGGCCGGTCTGGTGCACCGCGACCTGAAGCCGTCGAACATCCTGGTCACCGAGGACGGCCCGCGCGTCATCGACTTCGGCATCTCGAAGGCGGTGGAGGGCGCCACGGCCCTCACGGACACCGGCCTGGTCGTCGGCACCCCGGGGTTCATGAGCCCGGAGCAGGCCTCGGGGGCGCCGGTGGCCCCGTCGAGCGACGTCTTCTCGCTGGGCGCGGTCCTGGCCTACGCGGCGACCGCCCGGCCCCCCTTCGGCGAGGGCCCCGTCCCGGCCCTCCTCTACCGCGTCGTCCACGACGACCCGGACCTGGACGACGTCCCCCGGGAGCTGCGCGCGCTCGTCGCCGCGTGCATGGAGAAGACCCCAGAGCGGCGCCCGTCCGCCTCGCGGGTCCTGGACCTGCTGGGCACCGAGGCCCCGGCGGAGCCCCGGCGGCCGGTGCCCCCGCGGGCGGCTCCGACCCTGGCGGAGGCCCCGGCGGAGGCCCCGGCGGAGGCCCCGGCGACGGTGGAGGTGCGCGCGGGCCTGCTGGCGAAACCGAGCCGCCGCTCGAACAACAGCGACCTGCTGTTCTTCCTGGGCATATTCGCCGCGCTGCCCGGCTCCTTCGTGGTCGCCTTCTTCGCCCCCTGGCTCGTCACCGTCGCCGTCGCGGGGCTCGGCCTGGCCGCCCTGACGACCGGGACCGTCCTCGGCTCCGGGGAGCCCCCGGTGCGGCGCACGGTCACCCTGACCGAGGCGTATCTGCACTGCCGGTTCCAGAACCGCGTCTGGTCCTCGGCGTGGCCGGACGTCAGGCGCGTCACCGTGCGCCCCACGACGCCGCGCGTCCGGGACGAGCGCCGCTGGGAGGTGGCCGCCACCCTGGGCGCGGGGGTGCCGGCTCCCCCCGCCGGCTTCGCCAAGGGCGGCCAGGCCGTCATGCCCCTCGTCTTCGACGCCTCCGAGGACCCCCGCCCGGCGCTCCGGGAGCTCGACGCCGCGCTGCGCCGGCACGCGGGGAAGCGCTACTCCCCCGACCCCGGCCTCACCGGCTTCCTGGACCGGCCGCCGTCCGCTACTTCTCCGGGCGGGCCAGGCCGCGGCTGATGACGAGCCGCTGGATCTGGTTGGTGCCCTCGAAGATCTGCATGATCTTCGCTTCGCGCATGTAGCGCTCCACGGGGAAGTCGCGGGTGTAGCCGTAGCCGCCGAGGACCTGGACGGCGTCCGTGGTGACCTTCATGGCCGTGTCCGTGGCGATGAGCTTCGCCGCGCTGGCCTGGCGGCTGAAGGGGCGGCCGAGGTCGCGGCGGCGGGCTGCGTCGAGGTAGGTGGCGCGGGCCGCGTCGACGGCGGCGGCCATGTCGGCGAGGAGGAAGCCGAGGCCCTGGTGGTCGACGATCCGGCGGCCGAAGGTGGTGCGCTCGTTGGCGTAGTCGACGGCCGCGTCCAGGGCGGCCTGGGCGAGGCCGGTGGCGCAGGCGGCGATGCCGAGGCGGCCGTTGTCCAGGGCGCTGAAGGCGATCTGGAGACCCTGGCCCTCGGTGCCGATGAGCCGGTCCTCCTCGATGAGGGCGCCGTCCCAGTAGGCCGAGGTGGTGGGGACCGCCTGGAGGCCCATCTTGCGCTCGGGGGCGCCGAAGGAGAGGCCGTCGGTCTCGCCGGGGGCGAGGAAGCAGGAGATGCCGTGGCCGCCGGGGGCGGTGCGGGCGAAGAGGGCGTAGAAGCCGGCCTTGCCGCCGTGGGTGATCCACGCCTTGGTGCCGGTGATCCGGTAGCCGCCGCCGTCCTCCTGGCGCTCCGCCTTGCAGGAGAGGGCGGCGGCGTCGGAGCCGGCCTGCGGTTCGGAGAGGCTGTAGCCGCCGACGAGCCGGCCCTCCAGCATCGAGGGGAGCCAGCGCTCCTTCTGCGCGTCGGTGCCGAAGGCGTACAGCGGGTGGCAGGCCAGCGTGTGGACGCTGGTGGCGACGGCGACGGCCGCCCAGCGGGCGGCGAGCTCCTCCAGGACCTGGAGGTAGACCTCGTACGGCTGGCCGCCGCCGCCGTACTCCTCGGGGTAGGCGAGGCCGAGCAGGCCGGCCCGGCCGAGCGTGGTGAAGAGACCCTCGGGATAGGTCTCGGCGGCCTCGTGTGCGTCCACCCGCGGAGAGAGCTCGTTGTCGGCGATCTCGCGGGTGAGGGCGATGAGGTCCGCCGCCTCGGGGGTGGGAAGCAGGCGGTCGACATCCATGGCGACTCCATCGGCGCGCAAAGTGGTACTAGGACGGGTACTCCAGTACCGCTAAAAATAGCGCATGAGTCCGTGGACGTAACCCCTCCGTCCAGGCGGACCGGCATACTGTTCGGGTGATCGAGACCTCCGCCGCCGACGCCCCGAAGCTCACGGGCCGGGGAGCGGCACGCCGTTCCGCGCTCTTCGAGGAGCTGGTCGCCCTCCTCGTCGGCGAGGGCTTCGCCCGGCTGACCCTCGACGACCTGGCCGCCCGGCTGCACTGCTCCAAGCGGACCCTGTACGGCCTGGCCGGCAGCAAGGAGCAGCTGGTCCGGGCGGCCGTCGTCCACTTCTTCCGGCGCGCCACGGCCCGCGTCGAGTCCGTCCTCGCGGCGGCGAGCGGCCCCGCCGAGCGGCTCGCCGCCTACCTTCGGGCCGTCTCCGCCGAACTGGCCCCGGTCTCCCCGCAGTTCTTCGACGACGTGGCCGCCTTCGAGCCGGCCGCCGAGGTCTACGAGCGGAACACCCGCGCCGCCGCCGGCCGGGTGCAGCAGCTCATCGAGGAGGGCGTCAGCGCCGGCGTCTTCCGGGAGGTCCACGTGGCCTTCGCCGCCGACGTCATCGCCTCCGTGATGGTCCGCATCCAGCGCCGGCAGGTGGCCGCGTCCACCGGCCTCGCCGACGCCGAGGCCTACGACCAGCTGGCCGAGCTGCTGCTCAGCGGGCTGCGCCGGACCTGAGACGGCCGCACGATGAACCGCCCGAGCCCGTCCCACCTCCCGATGGACCACGACCGCGAGGGGCCCCAGTGACCAGACCGAACGGCCGGACCGTGCGGGACCTGCGGCGCGAGAACCGCACCGCGGTCCTCCGGCGGCTCTACTTCGACGGCCCGATGAGCCGCTTCTCGCTCGGCCCCGCCACCGGGCTCAGCTCCGGCTCGGTCAGCAACGTGGTGGCGGAGCTGGTCGCCGAGGGCCTCGTCGAGGAGGCCGGCAGCGTCGACTCGGCCGGCGGCCGGCCCCGGATCCTGCTGCGGGTCGCCCCCGCCAGCGGCCGCATGATCGGCGTGGACGTGGGCGAGACCCGGATCAGGATCGAGCTGTTCGACCTCACGCTCACCGAACTCGCCCGCGCCGAGCGCCCCTTGTCCCCCTCGGAGGAGGACGGCGAGCGGTACGACGTCGAGGTCGTCGTCGGCCACATCCGCGAGGGCATCGCCGAAGTGCTCCGCACCGCGGAGGTGCCCGCCGAGACGCTGCTCGGCGTCGGCGTCGGCGTCCCCGGCATCGTCGAGCACCCCGACGGCGGCGGGGCCGTCGTGCACGGCCAGACCGTCGGCTGGGACGCGGTGCCGCTGGAGCGGCTGCTGCGGGACGCGGTGGACCTGCCGCCGGAGGTCCCCTACCGGATCGACAACGGCGCCAAGACCCTGGGCCAGGCCGAGATGTGGTTCGGCGCGGGCCGGGGCGCGACCAGCGCGGTCGTGGTCCTCTTCGGCTCCGGCGTCGGAGCCTGCGTGACGACCGACCCGCTCGGCCCCGGGCGGGCCCTGGAATGGGGCCACCTGAAGGTGAGCGTCCGGGGACGCCGCTGCCGCTGCGGCGCCCAGGGCTGCCTGGAGGCGTACGCCGGGGCCGGGGCGCTGCTCGAACGGTGGCGGGAGGCGGGCGGCCGTCCGCCGGCCGGCGCCGACGAGGAGACGGCGCTCGCGGCGATGGCGGCGGCCGCGCGCCCCGACGACGGCGGCGCCCCCGACGCGGCCGCGCTCGCCGTCCTGGAGGAGACCGCCGAGTACCTGGGCGCCGGTTTCGCCGACCTGATCAACCTCTTCCAGCCGGAGCGGATCCTCGTCGGCGGCTGGGCGGGACTGCTGCTCGGCACCCGCTTCCTGGCGGCCGTCGAGGAGCACGCCCGCGCGTACGCCCTGGCGTACCCGGCGGCCCGGGTCACCCTCGGCATGGGCACGCTCGGCCCGGACGCGGTCACCGTCGGCGCGGCGATACTCCCCCTGGCCGACTTCTTCGCCCGGGGCGGCCGCCGCGAGGACCCGGGCCCCGTCGAGGCGTCCCCGGCCTGGGCGGAGACCGTACGGGAGCGCACCGCGCACTGAGGCACCGCGCACCCGCGGGCGCGCGCGGCCCCGCCCGGCGGGAGCGCTCGCGGCGGCTCCGGCGGCCGAGGAGGACGGGGCGCCGTCGTACGCCTGGGTACGGAGACGACGGGCCCGGGCGACGGGCCCGGGCGACGGTCTAGGCGACGGAGCCTATGCGGCCGGCGACCGGCGCGTCCGGGCCGTCGTGGTGGATCGGGGTGTGGGCGCCCGTGAGGGAGAGGCCGCTGCCGCCGCGGCGGTCGGCGACGATCTCCGCGGCGATCGACAGGGCCGTCTCCTCGGGGGTGCGGGCGCCGAGGTCGAGGCCGATCGGGGAGCGCAGCCGGGCGAGTTCGAGTTCGGTGACGCCGACCTCGCGGAGCCGCTCGTTGCGGTCCTCGTGGGTGCGGCGGGAGCCCATCGCGCCGACGTAGGCGACGGGGAGCCGGAGGGCGGCCTGGAGGAGGGGGACGTCGAACTTGGCGTCGTGGGTGAGCACGCAGAGCACGGTCCGGGCGTCGACCTCCGTCGACTCCAGGTAGCGGTGGGGCCACTCGACGACGATCTCGTCGGCCTCGGGGAAGCGGAGCTTCGTGGCGAAGACCGGGCGGGCGTCGCAGACGGTGACGTGGTAGCCGAGGAACTTGCCGACCCGGACGAGGGCGGAGGCGAAGTCGATGGCACCGAAGACGATCATGCGGGGCGCGGGGACGGAGGACTCGACGAGCAGCGTGAGCGGCTGCCCGCAGCGGCTGCCGTCCTCGCCGATCCCGACCGTGCCGGTGCGGCCGGCGTCGAGCAGCGCGCGGGCCTCGGCGGCGGCGGTGCGGTCCAGCTCCGGGTGGCCGCCGAGCTTCCCCTCGTACGAGCCGTCCGGGTGGACCAGGAGCGCCTGGCCGAGCAGTTCCTCGGGGCCGGAGACGATCCGGGCGAGGGCCGCCGCCTCCCCCGAGACGGCGGCGGCCAGCGCGGCGGGGAAGACCCCGCCGCGGACCGGGGTGACGAGGATGTCGATGATGCCGCCGCAGGTCAGGCCGACCGCGAAGGCGTCCTCGTCGCTGTAGCCGAAGCGTTCGACGACGACCTTGCCGTCGTCGAGGGCCGCCTGGCACAGCTCGTACACCGCACCCTCCACGCACCCGCCGGAGACCGAGCCGATCGCCGTGCCCTCGCTGTCGACGGCGAGGGCGGCGCCGGGCTGCCGGGGCGCGCTGCCGCCGACGGCCACCACGGTGGCCACGGCGAAGTCGCGTCCCTGCTCGACCCACCGGTGCAGCTCTTCGGCGATGTCCAGCATGTCGGTCTCCTTGGCGGTGTGAGGGGAGGGCGGTCGGGCGTCAGCTGACGCCCAGCCAACCCTCGATCGGGTGAAGGGCGAAGAACACGATGAATATCGCGGTCAGGCACCACATGAACGCGCCGACCTCGCGGGCCTTGCCCTGCGCCACCTTGATGACGGTGTAGGCGATGACGCCGGCCGCGACGCCCGGGGTGATGCTGTAGGTGAACGGCATCAGCACGACGGTCAGGAAGACCGGGATGGCGACGGAGCTGTCGCCCCAGTTCACGTGCTTGGCGTTCATCATCATCATCGCGCCGATGACGACCAGGGCGGCGGAGCCGACCTCGCGGGGCACGATCTGGGTGATCGGGGTGAAGAAGAGGCAGGCCGCGAAGAAGAGGCCGGTGATCACCGAGGAGAAGCCGGTGCGGGCGCCTTCGCCGACGCCGGTGGCGGACTCCACGAAGACGGTCTGGCCGGAGGCGCCGGAGACGCCGCCGATCGCGCCGCCCGCGCCGTCGATGAAGAGGGCCTTGGACAGGCCGGGCATGCGGCCCTTGTCGTCGGCGAGGTTGGCCTCGGTGCCGACGCCGATGATGGTGGCCATGGCGTCGAAGAAGCCGGCGAGGACCAGGGTGAAGACGATCACGCCGACGGTGATGTAGCCGACGTCGCCCCAGCCGCCGAAGGAGACGTCGCCGAAGAGCGAGAAGTCCGGGGCGGAGACCGCGCTGCCCTTGAGCTCCGGGGAGCCGTTGGCCCAGGCGCCCGGGCCCTTGGCCGGGATGTCGGCGACGGCGTTCACGATCAGCGAGACGATGGTGCCGCCGACGATGCCGATGAGGATCGCGCCCGGGACCTTGCGGGCCTGGAGGGCGAAGATCGCGAGCAGGGTGATCGCGAAGATCAGGACGGGCCAGCCGACGAGTTCGCCGCCGGAGCCCATGGTGACGGGCGGGCCGAACTGCGGGCCGGCGCCGACGAAGCCGGCCTTGTTGAAGCCGATCAGGGCGATGAAGAGGCCGATGCCGATGGTGATGCCGTGCTTGAGCGGCAGCGGGATGGCGTTCATGATCATCTCGCGGAGACCGGTGACCACCAGGAGGCAGATCACCAGACCGTAGACGACGCACATGCCCATGGCCTGCGGCCAGGTCATCTGGGGCACCACCTGGGTGGCGAGCACACCGGAGACGCTGAGGCCGGCCGCGAGCACGAGCGGCACCTTGCCGACGAAGCCCATGAGCAGGGTCGTCACCGCCGCCGCGAGGGCGGTCGCCGTGATGACGGCGGAGGAGGCGAGGACGTGCTTGTCGACGTCCGGGCCTCCGAGGAGGATCGGGTTGAGCAGGAGGATGTACGCCATCGCCATGAAGGTGGTGACGCCACCGCGGATCTCCGTTCCGACGGAGGATCCTCTCTCCGAGATGTGAAAGTACCGGTCGAGCCAAGACCGTCCGGCGGGGTTGCGCGAGCCGGAGCCCGCGTCTTCCGCGGCGGTCTTCGGCTCCACAGACGACTGGGTCATGGGGCCTACTCCCAAGGTTCAAAGGGGCACCCGCACGAGGGGGACTCGCATTCGCGGGATTTGGGAAACGCTGTTGGCTGCACGACCCGGGGGACGGCCCGAGACGAACGGGGTACTGCGGGTACTGCGGGTACTGCGGGTGTTTCCGGGTGGTACCGGGGTACTGCGCTCCGGGCGGTGCGGGCGGGAGGAAGGTGTGACGTTCCCGGGAGGCACGCACCGCCCGGAGGGGCTACAGGGTGCCGGTGAGCGCCTCGGGGCGGACCGGCGTCTTGTTGAGCTCCAGACCGGTCGCCGCCCGGATCGCCGCGAGGACGGCCGGGGTGGACGACAGGGTCGGGGCCTCGCCGATGCCCCGGACGCCGTACGGCGCGTTGGGGTCGGCCAGTTCGAGGTAGTCGACCGGGATGGTCGGCGTGTCGAGGATGGTGGGGATCAGGTAGTCCGTGAAGGAGGGGTTGCGCACCTTCGCGGTCTTCGGGTCGACGATGATCTCCTCCATCACCGCGACGCCCAGGCCCTGGGTGGTGCCACCCTGGATCTGGCCGACCACGGAGAGCGGGTTGACCGCCTTGCCGACGTCCTGGGCGCAGGCCAGCTCGATGACCTTCACGAGACCGAGCTCGGTGTCCACCTCGACCACCGCGCGGTGCGCGGCGAAGGCGTACTGGACGTGGCCGTCGCCCTGGCCGGTGACGAGGTCGAAGGCCTGGGTCGGACGGTGCCGCCACTCCTCCTCGATCTCGACGACCTGGTCCTCCAGGACGTCCGCGATGGTGGCGAGGGCCTCGCCGCCGTCGGTGACGACCTTGCCGCCCTCCAGGAGGAGTTCGGCGTTGGCCCACGCCGGGTGGTACGAGCCGAACTTGCGCCGGCCGATCTCCAGGACCTTCTCGCGGACGAGTTCGCAGGAGTTCTTGATGGCGCCGCCGGTCATGTACGTCTGGCGGCCCGCGGAGGTCGAACCGGCCGAGCCCACCTGCGTGTCCGCGGGGTGGATGGTGACCTGCTGGACACCGAGCTCGGTGCGGGCGATCTGCGCGTGGATCGTGACGCCGCCCTGGCCGACCTCCGCCATGGCGGTGTGGACCGTGGCGACGGCCTCGCCGTTGATGACCTCGATGCGGATCTTCGCGGTCGAGTAGTCGTCGAAGCCCTCGGAGAAGCCGACGTTCTTGATGCCGACGGCGTAGCCGACACCGCGTACGACGCCCTCGCCGTGCGAGGTGTTGGAGAGGCCGCCCGGCAGCGCGCGGACGTCCGCGCTCTCGCCGGCGGTCTCCCACTGGCGCTCCGGCGGCATCGGGCGGGCCTTGACCCGGCGGAGCAGCTCGGCGACCGGGGCCGGCGAGTCCACGACCTGGCCGGTCGGCATGATCGTGCCCTGCTCCATGGCGTTGAGCTGGCGCAGCTCCACCGGGTCCATGCCCAGCTTGGCCGCGAGCTTGTCCATCTGCGCCTCGTAGGCGAAGCAGGCCTGGACCGCGCCGAAGCCGCGCATGGCGCCGCAGGGCGGGTTGTTGGTGTAGAGGCCGATCGCCTCGATCTCCACGTCCTCGACGACGTAGGGGCCGACCGAGAGGGAGGAGGCGTTGCCGACGACCGAGGCCGTGGACGACGCGTACGCGCCGCCGTCGAGCACGATCTTGCACTTCATGTGCGTGAGCTTGCCGTCCTTGGTGGCGCCGTGCTCGTAGTAGAGCTTCGCCGGGTGCCGGTGGACGTGCCCGAAGAAGGACTCGTACCGGTTGTAGACCATCTTGACCGGCTTGCCGGTGCGCAGGGCGAGGATGGAGGCGAGGATCTGCATGGAGATGTCCTCGCGGCCGCCGAAGGCGCCGCCGACACCGGCCATGGTCATCCGGATCTTCTCCTCGGGCAGGCCGAGGCAGGGGGCGATCTGCTTGAGGTCCGAGTGCAGCCACTGGGTGGCGACGTACAGGTCGACGCCGCCGTCCTCGGCCGGTACGGC
Organism: Streptomyces sp. NPDC056503; assembly: GCF_042794995.1. Classification (NCBI taxonomy): domain Bacteria; kingdom Bacillati; phylum Actinomycetota; class Actinomycetes; order Kitasatosporales; family Streptomycetaceae; genus Streptomyces; species Streptomyces sp. NPDC056503. The sequence goes on along the minus strand of NZ_JBHTST010000009.1, from coordinate 95,093 downwards.
GAGGCCGGACTCGGGGCCGAGGAAGGCCTGGTCCTGCATGCCGAAGGTGTACTCGCCGGTGACGATCACGTCGGCGCGCTTGGCGGCCTCGGCGGCGTTGCCGCGGATGATCGGCTGGCGGTGCACGATGTTGGGGTGCGGGACGTGGCCGGAGTGGTGGTCGTCGCGGTTCTCGTGGACCAGGATCGCGTCCGGGGCGAGGGCGGAGGCCTCGTCCGTGATGACCGGGAGCTCCCGGTACTCGATCCTGATCTTGGCGGCGGCGCGGCGGGCGGTCTCCGGGTGGTCGGCGGCCACGAGGGCGACCGGCTCACCGTGGTGACGGACCTTGCCGTAGGCGAGGACCGGGGTGTCCTGGAACTCCATGCCGTAGTTCTTCGCGGCCGGCAGGTCCTCGTGGGTCAGCACGGCGTAGACGCCGTCCATCGTGAGGGCCTCGGAGGTGTCGATGGACACGATCTCGGCGTGCGCGACGGTGGAGCGGAGGATCTGGCCCCAGAGCATGTCCTCGTGCCACATGTCCGAGGAGTAGGCGAACTCGCCGGTGACCTTGAGGGTGCCGTCCGGGCGGAGCGTGGACTCGCCGATGCCGCCCTTGACGTGGTTCTGGGTGACGTCGGTGGGCGTGCCCACCGGTGCGGTACGGGTGTTCTGAGCCATCGTCAGACCGCCTCTCCCTGGCGCTCCTGGCGCGCGGCCGCGAGGCGGACGGCGTCGAGGATCTTCTCGTAACCGGTGCAGCGGCAGAGGTTGCCGGAGAGCGCCTCGCGGATGTCCGCGTCCGTCGGGGACGGGTTGCGCTCCAGCATCTCGTCGGCCGCGACGAGCAGGCCGGGGGTGCAGAAACCGCACTGGACCGCGCCGGCGTCGATGAACGCCTGCTGGATCGGGGAGAGTTCGACGCCCTCACCGGTCTGCGAGTCCTGCGGCTTCGCCTCCCACTTCTTGGCGGCGTCGACCGAGGTGCCGCAGGCGCCCGAGGCGCAGCCGCCGTGCTCCTCACGCTGCTTGGCGTAGTCCGCCAGGCCCTCGACCGTGACGACCTCGCGGCCCTCGACCTGACCGGCGGCGACCAGACAGGAACAGACCGGCACTCCGTCGAGGCGGACCGTGCAGGAGCCGCACTCGCCCTGCTCGCAGGCGTTCTTGGAGCCGGGCAGACCCAGGCGCTCACGCAGAACGTAGAGGAGCGACTCGCCCTCCCAGACGTCGTCGGCTTCCTGCGGACGACCGTTGACCGTGAAATTCACGCGCATGGTTATGCAGCTCCCTCAAGCGTGCGGCCGGCGCCGCGGTACTGCTCCCACGTCCAGCCGAGCTGGCGGCGAGCCATGATGCCGACGGCGTGGCGCCGGTACTTGGCGGTGCCCCGGACGTCGTCGATCGGGTTGGCGGCGGCCGAGCAGAGGTCGGCGAACTGCTTCGCGATCGAGGGGGTGATGATCTTCCCGTTGTCCCAGAAGCCGCCCTCCTCCAGGGCCGCGTTCAGGAAGGCCTCGGCCTCCTTGGCGCGGATCGGGGTCGGCGCGGCCGAACCGATGCCGGTGCGCACGGTCCGGGTCTCCGGGTGCAGCGCCAGGCCGAAGGCGCAGACGGCGATGACCATCGCGTTGCGGGTGCCGACCTTGGAGTACTGCTGGGGGCCGTCCGCCTTCTTGACGTGGACGGTCTTGATGAGCTCGTCGGGCTGGAGCGCGTTGCGCTTCACGCCCGTGTAGAACTCGTCGATCGGGATGAGGCGGCTGCCTCGCACCGACTCGACCTCGACCTCGGCGCCGGCGGCGAGGAGGGCGGGGTGGGCGTCACCGGCCGGGGAGGCGGTGCCGAGGTTGCCGCCGACGCCGCCGCGGTTGCGGATCTGCGGGGAGGCGACCGTGTGCGAGGCGAGCGCCAGGCCGGGCAGCTCGGCGCGCAGGTTCTCCATGATCTGCGTGTACGGAACGGAAGCGCCGAGTCGGACGTTCTCCTCGCCGACCTCCCACTCGCGCAGCAGCTCGACGCGGTTCAGGTCCAGCAGGTACTCGGGGCGCCGGTGGTCGAAGTTGATCTCGACCATGACGTCGGTACCGCCGGCGATGGGCACGGCTGTGGGGTGCTCGGCCTTGGCGGCGAGCGCCTCCTCCCAGCTGGCGGGGCGAAGGAAGTCCATGGTGGCTCTCTTCTAGTGATTCTGGTGGGGGTCGGACGTCTGGGCCCTGGGTGACGTTCGGCCCTCGACTTCGGTGTTCATGTCCTGTTCACGCGGTGTGTGGCCTAGTACACAAGCCACGATGGCCGGGGTGCAGTCACCGAAAACATGAAGGAGTTGGCCGGTGCCCCCGCACGTCTTGTAGATTCGAACGAAAGACGGGGAACGGAAACCTCACCGTTTTCCCCTGGAAACGGTGGCACCACCTTCACCGGCCCCACCGTCGAATACCCGACAACCCCGACCCCACCACCCACTCGAAGGAACGGCGGCGACACGATGCGGCTGCGCGCACTGCTGGAGAACGACGCGCTCGGGCTGCGCCTGCTGGGCGGCGAGGAGGAGCTGGACCGCTCCGTGCGTGGCGTGATGACCACGGACCTCAAGGATCCCAGCCGGTACCTGTCCGGCGGCGAGCTGGTCCTCACCGGCCTCGCCTGGCTGCGGGACGCGGCCGACGCCGAGCCCTTCGTCCGGATCCTGGCCTCCGCCGGGGTCTCCGCCCTCGCGGCCGGCGAGGCCGAGCTGGGCGACATTCCCGACCATCTGGTGGAGGCGTGTTCACGCCACCGGCTGCCGCTCTTCGCGGTCAACGAATCCGTTGCGTTCGCGACGATCACCGAACACGTCGTTCGACAGGTGTCGGGCGAGCGGGCCGGCGACCTGGCGGCCGTCGTCGATCGGCACAGGCGGCTGATGACCTCCGGCCCGACGGGCGGCGGCCCCGAGGCCGTCCTCGACCTGCTCGGCTCCGACCTGGACCTGCGCGCCTGGGTCCTCTCCCCCACCGGACGCCAGATCGCCGGCGCCGGGGAGCCGCTGGACCCGGCCCTCGCCGCCGGCCTGGCGGGCGAGCACCTGGCCGCCACCCGCACCGGCCGGCGCGGCCCGCACCGGCTGACCATGCAGGGCACCGCGTACTCGCTCTTCCCGATCCGCAACGTCGGCCGGGCCGCCGGGCCCGCCGCCCGGGACGTCCGGGAGACGGTGCTGTCCGACTGGCTGCTCGCCGTGGAGGCGGACGCCGGGGACTGGCCGGCCGCCCGGCTCGACCTGCTCCAGGGCGTCACCCAGCTGATCTCCGTCGAGCGCGACCGGCGCGACGCGGCCCGCACGGTGCGCCGCCGGCTCGCCCAGGAGGTCCTCGAACTGGTGCAGACGGGCGCCGCGCCCGCCGAGATCGCGGCCCGGCTGCGGGTCGCCGCCCCGGTGCTGCTGCCCGGCCTCGGCGCGGCCCCGCACTGGCAGGTCGTCGTGGCCCGGGTCGAGTGGGACCAGGAGGGCGGCCAGACGCCGGTGGAGCCCGGACCGGTCACCCAGGCGCTCCTGGAGGAGATCCTGGTGGACCCTGCGACCGTCGGCCCCGAGTCCGCCGACCGGATCGCCGTCGCCCACACCGGCGACGAGGCCATCGCGCTGGTGCCGCTGGCCGCGGGCCCGCTCCCGGAGAGCGAGGACGACGGCGCCTCGGGCGCCCTGGGCCTGCACGCGGACGCCCTGCTGGCGGCGGTACGGGCTCCGCTCTCGTCCGGCCTCGCCGACGACGGGCGGCTCACCCTGGGCGTCAGCGCCGCCGTGCACTCGGCGGAGGGGCTGCGCGGGGCCCTGGAGGAGGCCCGGCACGCCCGCCGGGTGGCCGCCGCCCGCCCCGGCCGGGTCTGCGCGGCCGGTCACCACGAGCTGGCCTCGCACGTGCTGCTGCTGCCCTTCGTCCCGGACGACGTGCGGCGCGCCTTCACGGCCCGGCTGCTCGACCCGCTGCGGGACTACGACCGGCGTCACCGGGCGGAGCTGATCCCGACCCTGGAGGCCTTCCTGGACTGCGACGGCTCCTGGACGCGCTGCGCCACCCGGCTGCACCTGCACGTGAACACGCTGCGCTACCGGGTCGGCCGCATCGAGCAGCTGACCGGGCGGGACCTGTCCCGTCTGGAGGACAAGCTCGACTTCTTCCTGGCCCTGCGGATGAGCTGACGGACGCGGCGCGGCGGATACGGAATTCACTCCTTCGGTTGAGTCCGGAGGAGTGAGGAAGAACCCTCCGCCGCGCCCCTCCGGCGGGGTCCGCCGAACCGTCCCCCTCCCTGATCACCGCCGTGATCACGGGCCACAGCGCCCTCTGACGCCCCGTCGGACCCGGTCCCGGCGGGGCGTCACGGCTGCCCCGCACCTTTGTGAAATTTTTCACCCGACCCCTTGGCCGGGTGCGGCCGTTCGTGCTGAGATGCCGTCCTACTCAACAGCTCGATGGCGCGCTCGGGGAGGGCAATGTGGCGGACACCGCCATGTCTGGTTCCGAATCAGGGGGCGGCGGAAGTCCGTCCCTCGCCTACGGCAAGGAGACTCCCGTGGAGACCGCCATATGGCGGCTCCGCTCCCGCGGCTGCTGGGCCGACGCGGCGGCACTGCTCGCCCCCCGCGCCCACGAACCGGCCGCGGCGCTCGAACGGGCCGCGCTGCTGATCGAGCGCTGCCTCTACACCGAACAGGGCTGGGCCGAGGCGGAGGAGGCGCTGCGCGCCGCCGAGGCGGTCGCCGGCAGCGACGAGGAGCGCGGGGCGGCGGCCTGCGAACGCGGCTATCTCGCCTACGCCTCCACGCTGTTGGGCGTCCGGGACCGGGCCGACGAGGCCCGGATGGCGCTGGGCCGCGCGGCGGCCCTGATCGCCCCCTCCGAGGCGGGCCGGCCGCTCCTGGACTACCGGCGCGGGCTGATCGCCCAGAACCTGGGCGACTCCCCGCAGGCGGCCCGGGCGGCGTACCGCCGCGCGCACGCCGGCGCCACCGCGCAGGGCGACTCGCTGCTGCTCTCCTCCACTTGGCGCCATCTCGCCGGACTGGCGCTGCGCGAGGGCGAGTTGGCGGAGGCCCGGCACGGCTTCGCCGAATCGCTGCGGATCCGGGAGGAGTTGGGCTACCTGGTGGGCACCGCTCCGGCGCTGACCGCGCTGGCCGACACGGAGACGGAACCGGAGGCCGGCCGGCTGCGCGCCGAGGCCCGCCGCCTCTTCCGCCTCCTCGGCGGCGTACCGACCTGGCTGGCCGGGCAGTTGACGCCCCGGACCGCCATGTGAGGGCGGCCGCACGGAGGGCGTCACCCCCCGTGCGGCTCCAGGCAGACGAGGCTCTCGTCGGTACCGACGACGAGCGCTCCGGTGGCGGTCACCGCGACGGCCCGGACCCCGGGTCCGGGCCGGAAGGCCCGGCGCCGGCCGCCCTCCGGCGGGATCAGCTCGACCCGGCCGTCGGCCCAGGCGACCGCGACGAGCGGGCCGCCGGGGGCGGGGGCGGCGTGCAGGGCGACCACCGGCGCCGGACGCTCCGCCAGCGGCTCGGGCACCGGGGCGCGGCCCGGGGTCCAGAGCCGTACGGTGCCGTCGGCGCCGCCCGAGCAGACGAACGGGGTCCCGGACTCGACGGCGGTCACGGCGGTGACCCGGCCGCTGTGCGAGGCGGCCTGGTGCAGGCCGTTGACGCCGAAGGCGTGGACCGAGCCGAGCCGGTCGCCCACCACCACCGAGCCCGCGATCGCGGCGAGCGCGGTGCCGGGGTGCCGGGACAGGGTGGTGGAGACGGCCTCGGTGAGCCGCTCCAGATAGGGCGGGCGGGGCGCCGTGCCCCGTACGGTGTGCAGCCGGCCGCGCTCGTCGAGCAGCAGCACCGTCCCGTCGGCGGTGGGCGCGAGGGCGGTGATCCGGCCCTGGACCCGGTGGGCGAGCCGGCCCTCGCCGGAGGCGTCGGCCTCCCGCAGCAGCCGCACCGTCCCCGTGCGGTCGCCCACCAGCACCAGATCGGCCGAGGGCCCGCCGGCGGTCGCGCCGAGCACCGCGACAGGACCGGGCCACGGCGGGGAGACGTCCCCCCGGTGCCGCGCCCAGCGCACCCGCCACGGCGCCGGGGCCGCCTGCTCGGCGAGCGCGGGCCGCAGCCGCGGATCGGCGCCGTCGCCGAGCGCGGTGAGCAGCACCAGGGCCCGGCCGGCCGGGCCGTCCGCCGCGCACAGCGCCTGCCCGGCCCGCAGCCAGGCGTCGCGCAGCCCGCCGTGGTCGTCGGCGGAGGCGGTCGCGTACCCGGTGGTGACGAGGAGGGGATCGGCGGCGCAGACGGCGACCGGGTCCGAGAGGTCGGGCAGCGGCGGTGCCGACGGCGGCGTCACCGGGCCCGCGTCCCCGTCGAGGTCGACCACGGTGGTGCGGGCGGCCCTGGGGGTGCGGACGCCGGTGCGGGCCTCCACCACGAGCCGGATCCGCCCGACCTCGGCGAGCCCGCCGAGCAGCTCGGCGACGGCGTCCGGTTCGGCGGCGGCGTGCAGATCGGTGAGGAGCAGCACGGTCCGCCCGGCACGGCGGGCCTCGCTGGTGGCGAGGGCGTGCCCGAGGTCGGCGGGGGTCCGCGCCACCACCCCCAGCCGGTTCGCGAGCGTCCAGGCCACTCCGAGCGCGCTCTGCCCGGCGAGCGGCACGAGCACCCGCTCGGTCCGGGCCCGTCCGCGCCGGGCCCGCGTCCCGTGCGCCGCCAGCCATCCGAGGAGCGCGCTCTTGCCGCTTCCCGGGGCGCCGGTGACCAGGCACAGCCGCGGCGCCTCGGGATCGGTGAGCCAGCCGAGCAGTGCGGCGGCCTCGGGCTCCGTGCCGCCGGGTATCCCCCTGGTCCGCGCGAGGCCGAGAGCTGGGGGGAGGGGTCGGCGTCCGCCCGCGGGGGACGGGGTCGCGGACGGCATGGGACACCTCACGGGCGACGCGGTGCGAACGGCTGTCTCCTCCGACCTTAGTGGGCCGGGGCCCGGCTGACCGCCCCCTCGGGAGGGGTCAGATCCCGGCGCCCGTGAAGTGCTCGCGGACCAGGGCCTCGACGACCGGGAGGTTCCGGGCGCCGAGGGCGTCGAGGAGGGCGGAGTGTTCGGCGGCGTCGGCGACGAGGTCCGCGTGACGGGGCGCGGGGGCGCTGAGGAGGGGCCACTGGGAGCGGCGGTGGAGGTCGTCGGCGATGACGAGGAGCTGTTCGTTGCCGGCGAGGGCGAGGACCGCGCGGTGGAAGGCCCGGTCGGTCTCCGCGTAGTGCGCGCGGTCGCCCCGGGCGGCGGCCGCTCCGGTCGCCTCGGCGAGCGGCCGGAGCGCGGCCCAGCGGCCGGCCGGGACGGTGCGGGCCAGCCGCAGCATGACCGGGACCTCGATCAGGGCGCGCACCTCGGCCAGCTCGGCCAGCTCGCGGGGGGTGCGGACGACGACGCGGAAGCCCCGGTTGGGGACGACCTCCACGGCGCCCTCGACGGCGAGGCGCTGCATGGCCTCGCGGACGGGGGTGGCGGAGACGCCGAACCGCTCGCCGAGGGCGGGCGCGGAGTACACCTCGCCGGGGCGCAGCTCGCCGGCGACGAGGGCGGTGCGGAGGGCGTCGAGGATCTGGCCCCGGACGGAGTGGCGCCGCACGGCGCGCGGGCCGTCGCCGGAGAAGGGGAGAGAAGGGAGAGGGTCGAGAGGAGAGAGAGAAGAGAGAGGGGGGAGCGGGGCCGGCGGAAGGGGCTGCTCGCCGTGGGTGTGCTCGCCCCGGGCCTGCTCGGGGACGCGCGCGGCGTCGGGGCCGGGCGCGGGGGCGGCCTCGTACGCGTACGGCCCGGTCGCGGGGTCGCCGAATCGCACGGACGGTCCATCCGTCGCCCGCTCGCGCGCTGCGCCCTGCTCCACCCGGGTCCTCCTGTGGCCTCGTGCCGGGCCCGGCTCGCGATACCCGGGCCCCCTGTGCACCATAGGCGAACGGACCGTTCCGCGGGGCCGCGCCCACGAGGCGCAGGTGGGAGCCGGTCTGCCGGTGGTGAGACGCGATGCCGTTTCGGGTAAGGTAAGGCTAACCTGCTAACGATCGCGATTCGGTGGTCCACATGACCGTCCACGCCCTGCTGCCCACCCCCCTCGCCTCGCCCGTCGCGGCCTCCTACGCCCGGCTCGCCGAGGTCTTCTCCGGCCTGCGGACCGAGGAGACGGCCGGGGACGAACGGCTGCCGAGCGGCGCCGGCTGGGTCCGCGCCGAGGAACTCGCGGCCGGCGGGGCCGTCCTGGACGCCTTCCTCGCCTGGGACAACGCCCAGGTCCTCCGTGACTACGGACAGCAGGCCCGCCCCGACGTGGTCGCGAGCTTCGGACTCCACCGCTACGCCTGGCCCGCCTGCCTGCTGGTGACCGTCCCCTGGTTCCTGCACCGCCGGGTCCCCCGCCTCCCCGTCGAGGCGGTCTCCTTCCAGCGGGCCCTCGGCCGCATGGCGGTCCGCGTCGAGGAGTTCGCCTGCCTGCCCGACGACCCGGCGGCCGCCCTGCCCGGCGCCCGCGTGGTCTCCGGCGAGGACGCCCTGCGCGCGGAGGTCCGCGCCTCGCTCGCCGAGCACTTCGAGGCCCTCCTCGGCGGCTTCGGCCCCCGGATGCGGCGCGGCCGCCGCGCCCTGTGGGGGATGGTGACGGACGAGATCGTCGAGAGCCTCTGGTACATCGGCGCCCTGCTCGGCGAGGAGGAGCGGGCCATGGCCGAGCTGGAGCTGCTGCTGCCGGGGAGCACCGGCAGGCCGGAGAAGCCGTACGCGGGCGGGGCCGGCTTCCGGCCGCTGCCCGGGACCGAGGGGCCGGACGGCGCCCCCCGCGCCACCCGGGACCGGGCCACCTGCTGCTTCTTCTACACCCTGCGCCCCGAGGACACCTGCATCACCTGCCCGCGCACCTGTGACGCGGACCGGGTCCGGCGGCTCGACGCGACCGCCTGAGCCACCCCTCGCCCCACCCGGCTCACACCACCCTCACGAGTGACGGGAGTCGAACGCAACTCCGTCCGGACGGCAAGCCGTTCGACCAGAAGGTACCTATTCGTATGCCCTGAGACCCCGTTGGCGTGCTCTTGCCCCGAAACCCCGTGTGGCCCGTGATCGGTCGGACAGTATGGGCGGCCAAACGCACCACTGCGATGCGAGGGACACCGCATGAGACTGACCGACATATCGCTGGACTGGCTGCTTCCGGGTGGCGTGATGGTGGCCGGAGTCCTGACGGCGGTGGCGGTGCTCGCGCGCGGGAAGCGCGCCGGTGACCAGGCCGCGGCCGAGGACTCCTGGGAGCGCAGCGAGGAGCGGCGCAGACGCAAGGAGGCCATCTACGGATTCGCCTCGTACGGGCTGCTGTTCTGCTGCGCCGCCGTCGCGGCGGCGCTCTCCTTCCACGGGCTCGTCGGCTTCGGCCGGCAGAACCTCAACCTGACGGGCGGCTGGGAGTACCTGGTCCCGTTCGGCCTCGACGGCGCCGCGATGTTCTGCTCGGTGCTCGCCGTCCGCGAGGCCAGCCACGGTGACGCGGCCCTCGGCTCGCGCCTCCTGGTCTGGCTCTTCGCGGGCGCGGCCGCCTGGTTCAACTGGGTGCACGCGCCGCGCGGCCTGGGCCACGACGGGGCCCCGCAGTTCTTCGCGGGGATGTCCCTGTCGGCCGCGGTCCTCTTCGACCGGGCGCTGAAGCAGACCCGCCGGGCGGCGCTGCGCGAGCAGGGCCTGGTGCCCCGCCCGCTGCCGCAGATCCGGATCGTGCGGTGGATAAGGGCTCCCCGGGAGACCTTCGCCGCCTGGTCGCTGATGCTCCTGGAAGGCGTACGGACCCTGGACGAGGCCGTGGACGAGGTCCGGGAGGACCGCCGGGAGAAGGAGCAGAACAGGATCCGCCGGCGCGAGCAGGCCAAGCTCGACCGGGCGCAGATCAAGGCCCTCAACCGCCAGCACCGGGCCTTCGGCCGGGGCGGCGGGCGCCAGGTGGAGGTGGCGGCGCTGACCGCCGCCCCCGGGACCGGCGGGGGCCAGGCCCCCGGGTCCGGGCCGGGTTCCGCGACGGCCTCGGTGACGGCCGCCGTCGCGGAACCCGCCATACCGGATCCGGGACAACTGCCGCTTCGGCCCCGGCCCTCCCTGCAAGCCGTCAGGGAAAGTGAGAAGCGGGAGTCGCGGACGGTGGACCTCACCGCCGAGGACGACACCCAGGCGCTGCCCCGGCTCGACTCCCTGGAGGCGAAGATCTCCGAGATGGAGCGGATGCTCGGCTAGCGGTACCGCGTCACCCGGCGGCGGGGTCGCCCCTCAGGCGGCCCCGCCGTTCAGTTCGAACCAGACGACCTTGCCCGTGCCGCGCTCCTCGATCCCCCAGGAGTCGGCGAGCTCCCGCACCAGGAAGAGTCCCCGGCCGCTCGTTCCGTCGTCGGCGGGCGGTACCGGCGACCCGGTGAGCCCGGCTTCGAAGTCGCGGACCTCGACCCGGAGTTGTCCGGGATCGACCGTCGCGGTGACCACCGCGCCGTGGTCGGTGTGGACCAGCGCGTTGGTGACCAGTTCGCTGGTGAGGAGCTCGGCCACGGCCCCAGCGTCCGGCCCTCCCCAGGCTCCCAGGAGTTCGCGTAACGCGTGGCGCACCTCCGGCACCGCCGTGAGGTCCGCCCCTCCCACCTTTCTGAGCAGTTGAGTCGGCTGTCGTGCCTTCCCGGCCATAGCCCCCACCCACACGGTCGCTTCGAACAGGCTCACGGAAGAGCCTGCCCCGCGAGCCGGTCCGCATGCGCCGCTCCCGGGGCCCTCAGGGGCGGGGCACGTTGCGCAGGTTGGATCGGGCCATCTGGAGCATCCGGCCCACTCCCCCGTCGAGGACGATCTTGCTGGCGGAGAGGGCGAAGCCGGTCACCATCTCGGCGCTGATCTTCGGGGGAATGGAGAGGGCGTTGGGGTCGGTGACGACGTCGACGAGGGCGGGGCCCTGGTGCCGGAAGGCGTCCTTGAGGGCGCCCGCCAGGTGCTTGGGCTTCTCGACCCGGACCCCGTAGGCGCCGGCAGCCCGGGCGACGGCGGCGAAGTCGGGGTTCCGGTTGTTCGTCCCGTACGAGGGCAGGCCGGCGACCAGCATCTCCAGCTCGACCATGCCGAGCGAGGAGTTGTTGAACAGCACGATCTTCACCGGGAGTTCGTACTGGACGAGGGTGAGGAAGTCGCCCATGAGCATGGAGAAGCCGCCGTCGCCGGAGAGCGAGACGACCTGCCGGCCCCGGTCGGTGAACTGGGCGCCGATCGCCTGCGGCAGCGCGTTGGCCATCGAGCCGTGGCTGAAGGAGCCGATGATCCGGCGGCGTCCGTTGGGGGTGAGGTAGCGGGCCGCCCAGACGTTGCACATACCGGTGTCGACGGTGAACACGGCGTCGTCGTCGGCGAGTTCGTCGAGGACGGAGGCGACGTACTCGGGGTGGATCGGCGTGTGCTTCTCGACCTTGCGGGTGTACGCCTTCACCACCCCCTCCAGGGCGTCGGCGTGCTTCTTCAGCATCTTGTCGAGGAAGCGGCGGTCGGTGCGCTCCCGGATCCGGGGCGTGACGCAGCGCAGGGTCTCGCGGACGTCGCCCCAGACGGCGAGGTCGAGCCGGGAGCGGCGGCCGAGGTGTTCGGGGCGGACGTCGACCTGCACGATCCGGACGTCGTCGGGGAGGAAGGCGTTGTACGGGAAGTCGGTGCCGAGCAGGATCAGCAGATCGCACTCGTGGGTGGCCTCGTAGGCGGCGCCGTAGCCGAGCAGTCCGCTCATGCCGACGTCGAAGGGGTTGTCGTACTGGATCCACTCCTTGCCCCGCAGGGCGTGGCCGACCGGGGCCTTGAGCCGCTCGGCGAACTGCATGACCTCGGGGTGGGCGCCGGCGGTGCCGCTGCCGCAGAAGAGCGTCACCCGTTCGGCCCCGTCGATCATCCGGACCAGGGCGTCGATCTCGGAGTCGCCGGGGCGGACGGTGGGGCGGGAGGTGACGAGAGCGGAGCCGGTGACCTTCTCGGGGGCGGGCTGGTCGGCGATGTCACCGGGGAGCGCCACCACCGAGACGCCGCCGCGGCCGACGGCGTGCTGGACGGCGGTGTGCAGCAGCCGGGGCATCTGCCGGGGGTTGGAGATGAGTTCGCTGTAGTGGCTGCACTCGCGGAACAGCTGGTCGGGGTGGGTCTCCTGGAAGTAGCCGAGCCCGATCTCGCTGGACGGGATGTGGGAGGCGAGGGCGAGGACGGGGGCCATCGAGCGGTGGGCGTCGTACAGGCCGTTGATGAGGTGGAGGTTGCCCGGGCCGCAGGAGCCGGCGCAGGCGGCGAGACGGCCGGTGATCTGGGCCTCGGCGCCCGCGGCGAAGGCGGCGGTCTCCTCGTGGCGCACCTGGATCCAGTCGATGGCGGGGTTGCGCCGGATGGCGTCGACGACCGGGTTCAGGCTGTCCCCGACCACGCCGTACAGGCGCTGCACACCGGCGCGGACGAGGACCTCGACGAATTGCTCCGCTACGTTCTGTTTGGCCATGGATCCATCAACACACGGCCGGGCGCCTCACGCCTCCCAGACGGCGGCCCCCGTACGGTCATCGGCGTACCCCGTCACCCTCAGCTGGGTGTCGGCGAGGAAGGCGGCGAGGCCGGGCGGTTCGGCGCCGGTCCAGCGGGCCGCCAGCTCGCGGGCGAGGGCGGGCTCGCCGCGCATCGGCTCGGCGAGTCCGGGCGAGGCGAGGAGGAGGGTGTCGCCGGGGCGGGCCACCGAGGCCCGGAAGCGGAACGGTTCGGCGGGCGGCGGGACGGGCTCCTCGATGAGCGGCCCGGGGGCGGTGGTGATGCCGAGGTCCATGGTGAGCCGGTCGCCCTCCTCGGTCACCTCCGGGATCCCGCGCGGCGGCGTCGAACCGAAGCCGACGACCGGCGCGCCGGTGACCGAGGCCGGGTCGGGCAGCAGCGGCTCGATGTCCTGCCAGGCGCCGTCGCGGAGCCGGAAGAGGCCTCCGCCGCCGATCCCGAAGAAGACCCGGGTGCGGCAGTCGGGGTCGGCGGGGATCAGCAGACAGCGCAGGGTGGCGGTGTACGTGTCGGCCGCGAGGCCCCGTTCGGCGGCGCGGGCCCGGAGCCGTCCGTAGGTGCGGTCGGTGAGCCGCTGGAGCCCCGACTTGAGCTCGCCGCGGCGGCCGGAGCGGATGTCCTCGGAGAGGCGGGCGTGACTGCGGCCGACGGCCTCGCCGATCCAGCGGCAGGCGTCGCCGGCGGCGAGGTGCGCCTCGTCGGCCGCGCGGGAGCCGGCCGCGACGGCGACCAGCACGAGCGCGGTCTCGTCGTGCCCGAACCGCGCGGTGAGCAGGGCGTCCCTGCGCGGTTCGCCCCGGTAGCGGGCGGAGTCGCCGCGGACGGAGGCGGCGCGGAGGGTGGCGGTGCCGTAGCGGGCGCCGTCGAGGACGGTGTCGGCGACCAGGTCGTCGAGTTCACCGGGCCGGGCGGCGGGCAGGGCGGTGGGCTCGGCCTCGTACGTGGGCGGCCGGCTGCCCAGGAAGCCGGTGCGGGGCCGGGGCACGGGCGGGGGCACGGGCACCTGGACGGTCGGCTCGTGCCCGAGGGGCAGCGCCACCCGCACGGTGGCGTCCCGATCGCTCCCGCTCCCGGTCTCGGGAACGGGGGCGGGGGCTGTGTCCGGGCCCGGTTCAGGTCCGGCTCCGGGTCCGCGTCCGGGGCGGCGTCCGGTCGCGGGCTCGGGCCCCGGATCCGGCTCCGGTTCCGGCTCCACCGCGGCGGGCGGCGGCGCCGCCGGAAAGGTCCGGGGTCCCCCGGTCGGCGCCTCCCAGGGAGCCGGCCCGAGCACGGCGGGCGCGGGCGGGACGGACGGCGGGGGCGGCGGCGGTGAGGGCGGCGGCGCGGAAGGCGCGGGCGGCGCGGAAGGCGCGGGCGGCGCGGCGGCTTGGGTCGCCTGGGCGGCGGAGGTGAAGTGGGCGTCCAGGGAGTCGGCCGAGGGCGTCGGCGCGAGGTCCTCCGCCGCGTCCTCGTAGAGCGCGTCCCACCAGTTGTCCCCCTGCTGAGTCATGCCCTTATTGTCCACCGCGGGCGGCCTGGGAAAACGGGACACGAGGAAAACCGTTGCTGCGAATGGGTGGTCCGCCGGGCGACCCCACCCCCCACGGGAAGGACGCCCGGCGGACCGGCGTGGTCAGCGCACGTCGTAAGCGCGGACCACGGTCTGGGTGACGGAGTTGCCGTTGGCGTCCGTCAGTTCGGTCTTCAGGGTGACCGGCTTGCCCGTCGCGCCCGCGTGGTTCACGGTCGCGGTCCAGGTGCCGCCCTGCTGGGAGACCGGTGCTTCGGTCCAGGTCGTACCGCCGTCATAGGAGTACGAGAGCCTGGCCGAGGTGAGAGCCGCCGCCTGGTAGCCGGCGTGCCCGGTCGCGGTGAGGCCGATCTTCTGGCCGTCGGTCGCGGCGAGGGTCTTGAGTCCGTCCTCCGGCAGGTCGTACCGGGGGAAGAGAATCGGGATGCCCTGAGAATAGACGGTCTCGTCAAGCCGTGAGGTGAATTTCCAGACGGACCGCACGGAGGTCGAGCGGGCCCAGACCCTGCTGCCGATCTTCATGATGTTCTGTTCCAGCTCGTACGTGCTCCGCTCGGCGGGCACCTCGAAGGCGCCGAAGGGCCACGCGTTCTCGCCGACGAGCTCGCCGTCGCGGTGCAGCCGCAGGTTGCCGATGTCGCCGAAGGAGCCGGGCTCGGCGTGGTGGGTGCCGTCGCCCCACATCGCGGCGGCGAAGCCGAGCAGGTTGCCCTGGCGCTCGGAGACGAGGACCGGCGCGCCGGTGGCGTCGCGGGGGGCAGTGGGGGCGAGGACGCCGTCGTACCACTTCTCGGTGCGCCGCTCGCCTGCGGTGTACGCGTGCCGGGTGCCGGACATCAGCTCGCCGAAGGGGAAGCTGCTGCCGACGTACTGGTGCCAGCTCGTGTCGCCGGGGGTGTGGAACTCGGTGCGGGTGCCGGGGGCCGGGACGGTCTCCAGGCCCGCGAAGGAGACGCCGAGGCCGTTGGGCCGGCGGGCGTCGGTGAACTCCATGAACTCCGCGGCGATGCCGGCCGAGCCGTAGACGGAGTCGGTGCGGCCGAGGCGGGCGTCGCGGACGCGGTAGGCGCGGTCGTCCTCGATCTCGTCGGTCTCGGGGAAGCCGAGGTTGTAGACGTACGGGGACTTGGCGGTGGCCTTCCAGGTGAGGGTGACCTCGCCGGCGGCGAGCCTGCCGAGGAGCGCGCGGGCCTCGTCGGTGGGCAGGCCGAGGACCGGCAGCGGGAGCCCGTTGTAGGCGCCGCCCGGGTACCAGCGGCCGGGGGCCTCGCGGTAGGCGACGACGCCGACGGCGCCGGCCGCCTTGGCGTTGCGGGCGAGCAGGCCGCCGGCGGTGTCGTCGTCCGGCATGCGGACCAGGGCAAGCCCGCCCTGGACGCCGGCGGCCTTCAGCTCGTCCGGGGTGCCGGTGCCCGCGTCGACGAGCGGGGCGGAGCCGGTGCCGTCGAGGTTGTCGGCGCCGGTGGAGGCGGTGACGGGGTGCAGGGTCAGGCCGTCCGTGGTGCGCAGTTCGGTGATCTTCGGGGCGGCGGTGCGCCAGTAGCTGCCGAACTCGAAGTCGCCGTCGCGGGGCTCGCCCTCCACGGAGGCGTAGTAGTGGCGGACCGTGCGGGGCGCGGAGGCGGTGCCGCCGTGCGACCAGACGTCGTCCCAGCCGCGGGCGAACCCGAGGGTGGCGCCGTGGAGTTCGGAGGGCCGGTCGGTGCGGATCGTCAGCTCGTGGGCCTCGCGGGCGTCGAGGACGACCGTGGTGTCCTTCCTGACCTCCAGCTGCGGGCGGGCCAGGTAGCCGAGCGAGTCGTTCAGCGTGGCGCCCTCGTCCGCGTCGGGGGTGGTGACGAAGGAGGAGAGGAAGTAGCTGCCGGGACGCACCCGGAAGACCTGGTCGGCGGAGCCGTCGTTGAAGCGGCGCTCGCCGGTGGCGGTGTCGGTGCCGATGACGTCGAGCGAGGAGGAGCCGGCGGCGGGCTTGCCGAGCCGGTCGATCAGCTTGACGCGGAGGGTGACGGTCTCGGGCTCGACGTAGAGCGCGAAGGGGGTGGAGACGTGGACGCCGGCCCGGTTGGTGGCGACGACCCTGCCCGTGACGTCGCCGTACTGCGCGCGCTCCAGGCGTGCGGTGGGGTCGATGGCCAGCGGGACCTCGACGGTCGCGCCGGCCGGGACGGTGACGGTGCGCTTGCCGAGGCGGGCGACGGCCGACCGGACGGCGGAGCCGTCGTTGCCGGTGACCTTCTCGACGGCGAGGTCGAGGGTGACCGGGGCGTCGGAGGTGTTGGTGTAGGGGACGGTGACCGTGGTGCGGTCGCTCTTCGCCTGCGGCCAGTGGTGGGTGCCGCCCTGGACGGCGGGGGCGGAGAGGACCGTCTGGCCGACGGCCGCCTTGACGTCGAGCCGGCCGCCGCCGGTCTCCCGGACGTCGCCGGGTATGTCGGTCTCGGCGGAGGAGACGAGGGCGGCCTTCAACTGCTGGGCGGTCCAGTCGGGGTGACGCTGCTTCAGGATCGCGGCGGCGCCCGCGACGTGCGGCGTGGCCATCGACGTCCCGGACATCGCCTGGTACGCGTAGAGGCCGCGGCCGCCGGCCGCGGCGGCGGAGATGGAGACGCCGGGGGCGGCGATCTCGGGCTTGAGGGTGTGGGCCTCGTTGGCGATCGGGCTGCGGCTGGAGAACCAGGCGGTGGAGTCGTCGCGGTCGGTGGCGCCGACGGTGAGGACGCTGGGCGCGCAGCCGGGCGAGGAGACCGAGTTGAGGGAGGGGCCGGAGTTGCCCGCCGCGATGACGAACAAGGTGCCCTGGTTCTGGGCGAGTTCCTCGGCGGCGGCGCTCATCGGGTCGTCGCAGTCGGTCTCGGAGGGATTGCCGAGGCTCATGGAGACGACGTCGGCGCCCTGGGCGACGGCCCACTCCATGCCGGCGATGATCCACGAAGTGGCGCCGGAGCCGGAGTCGTTGAGGACCTTGCCGTTGAGCAGCTGGGCGCCGGGAGCGACGCCCTTCTTCTTGCCGCCGCTCGCGGCGCCGGAGCCGCCGACGGTGGAGAGGGTGTGGGTGCCGTGCCCCTGCCGGTCGCCGGTGCCGTCGGAGTCGGTGAAGTTCTCCGAGGCGGTGATCCGGCCCTTGAGGTCGGGGTGTTCGGCGTCGGCGCCGGTGTCGAGCACGGCGACCTTGGTTCCGGTGCCGTCGTAGCCGGCGGCCCACGCCTCGGGGGCGTGCACCTGCCGGGTGGACTGCTCCAGGGTGGCCTCGACCTTGCGGTCGAGCCAGAGCTTCTCGATGCCCGCGGCGGCGGAGCGGGCGGTGGGCGCGGAGACCTCGGACCAGAAGGTGGCGGCCTGCTTCTTGTCCGCCGTGAGGGCGACGCCGCCGATGGTCTTGAGGACCTGGCCGCGGCGGGCGCCCCGGGGGGCGGCGGGAGCGGTGCGGGCGGTGGCGCCGGCGCCGTAGACGGCGATCAGCGGCAGGGTGGCGGTGGAGGCGTCGTCGTAGCCCTGGCGGACCAGGCCGGTGACGTTGAAGAGCTCCTCGTCGACCAGGTCGGCGGCGAGGGCGTCGGTGGCGCCCTCGGGGTACACGTAGAGGTCCTGGCCGGAGCGGCGGGTCTGGACCAGCGGCACCGTGCCGTCCTCGCGGGGCAGCACCGTGGCGGCCGGGGTGCCCTGGTCGTCCCGGGTGACCAGCACCCGGTCGCCGGTGACCAGGGTCACCGTGGCGGGCCGTTCCCCGGTGCGGGCCTGGGCCTCGCTGCCGACCGGCGGGCGTTCGGCGGAGCCGCCGGCCGGCGGCTGGGCCGCGACGGACGGCAGGGCCGCGGTGACGGCCAGGACGGCGGCGGTCGCCGCTCCCAGGGCCGTACGCGAAATCGGGCGCATCGCTCTCCCCATCAGAATCCGGACAACAGGCGCAAGTTGCCTGAATCCGGAGGCGGTTGGTGCTGCGGTGGCGCCACATTGGCAGAGGTGAGGGCGGTACAGGGATGATGGGCGCGGCGGGAATACGCCGTGGCCGATTCCCGCCAGGTCACCAACGGAACGAATGCCTCCGGAGAGCGTGCGCGGAACCTCCCGCGCGCTCCCCCGGAGACACGGCGAGGGGCGGGAACCGATGCTGGGTGCGATAGGACTGGACGAGCGGCAGGAGTCCGCGTACCGGGCGCTGATCGCGCTCGGGGCGGCGGAGGTCACCGACCTGGCGCACCGGCTCTCCCTCCCCGAGCAGGACACCGAGCGGGCGCTGCGCCGGCTGGAGGCGCAGGGCCTCGCCGCCCAGTCCTCGGCGCGCACCGGCCGCTGGGTGGCGGCCCCGCCCGCGGTCGCGCTGGGCGCGCTCCTCACCCAGCAGCGGCACGAGCTGGAGCAGGCGGAGCTGGCGGCGGCGCTGCTGTCGGAGGAGTACCGGTCGGAGGCGGCCGAGCCGGCCGTGCACGACCTGGTGGAGGTGGTGACGGGCGCGAGCGCGGTGGCGCACCGCTTCTTCCAGCTTCAGCTCGGCGCCACCGAGGAGGTCTGCGCGCTGGTCACCGGCAAGCCGATCGCCGTCTCCGGCCTGGAGAACGACGCCGAGGAGCTGGCCGCGGGGCGGGGCGTGGGCTACCGGGTGGTCATCGAGCGGGAGGTCCTCACCCTCCCCTCCGGCCTGCTCGAACTCTCGGCGGCGCTCGGCCGGGAGGAGCAGATCCGGGTCGTCGACCGGGTTCCGACCAAGCTGGTGGTCGCCGACCGCACCCTCGCGATGGTCCCGCTCACCGGCCGGGGCGCCGAGCCGGCCGCGCTCGTGGTGCACGCGAGCGGGCTGCTGGAGTCCCTGATGGGCCTCTTCGAGGCGGTGTGGCGGGAGGCGCTGCCGCTGCGGCTCGGCGCGGGCGCCCAGATCTCCGAGGAGCAGGCCCCCGGCCCGGACACCACCGACCTGGAGATCCTCTCCCTGCTGCTCGCCGGCATGACCGACGCGAGCGTGGCCAAGCAGCTCGACCTGGGCCTGCGGACCGTCCAGCGCCGGGTGAAGGGCCTCATGGAACTGGCCGCCGTCACCACCCGGCTCCAGCTGGGCTGGCACGCGTACGAGAAGGGCTGGGTCGCCAGGAGCTGACCGCCCGCCGCGCGGGCGGTGCGCACGCGCGGGCGCGACGCCCGGTCCACGGGGGCGGGCGCGGCGGGGACCGGTCGTCGGGTATCGGCACGGGGCCACCCCATCGGCCCTCGCGACCTGCGGGAACGGCCCGGGTGGGGGAGGCTGGGCCCGTGGGTGTGTGGCAGCTCCTGATGGTCGCGGCGGTCATGCTCCTCGGCCTGTTCGGGGTGCTGGCTCCCGGTGTGCCGGGCAGTTGGCTGGTGTGGGCCGCCATGCTCTGGTGGTCGCTGCACGAGCAGACCGGCCTCGCCTGGATCCTGCTGGTCTCCTCGACCGCCCTGCTGCTCCTCACCCAGGTGGTGGTCTGGCAGCTGCCGCCGCGCCGTTTCCGGGGCGCCGGCCTCACCCGCAGGGTGCTCGGCCACGCGGGCGCCGGGGCCCTCCTCGGCTTCGTCCTGATCCCCGTGCTGGGCGCGGTCCCCGGTTTCGTCGGCGGGATCCACCTCTCCGAGCGGCGCCGTCTCGGCGGCCACGGCCAGGCCCGCGCCGCCACCCGCGCCGTCATGCGCGCCGGAGGCACGAGCATCCTGGTCGAGCTCTACGCCTGTCTGCTGATCGTGGGGGCGTGGGTGGGCGCCGTCATCCTGGGCTGACCTCCCGATACCGCCGCGCGTACGACCTCCAGGGCGCCCACTCCGAGGCGTCCGGCGCGTCCGGGTCCGGTACGTCCGGGTCGCCGAGGGAGCGGATCCGGATCAGGGCGGCGGCGCGGGCGTCGACGCCGGGTACGGCTCCGAGGACGCGCGCCGCCTCGTCGCGGTCGGCGCCCGGGTCGAGGCGGAGCCCGCCGTCGGTGAGCGCGCGGGCGAGCGGACCGGCGACGGGGTGCGCGGTGAGCGCCCGCGGGGGCGGGAAGAGCGCGTGGAGGGTGCTGTCCGGGGTGTCCGGTCGGGGGCCGAGGGGGGTGCCGGACTCCGTCAGGACGCGGGCGGACTCCTCCGGGCCGAGGACGGTCCGGAGGGCGTACTCCTCCGGGTCCGCGGCGCCCGGCGAGCGGAGCCCCGGCCGGGCGGCGACCGCGGCGGCGAGGAGCGGGTCGGCGCCGAGCCGCTCGGCGACCGCGTACGGATCGGCGTCGAGGTCGAGGAGGCGGCGGAGCCGGTGGACGGCGGTGGTGAGGTCGCGCAGCTCGGCGAGGTCCAGCCGGGCCTCCAGCCAGCGGCCGGGTGCCGCTTCGTCCACGGCGACGACCCCGGGGCCGTACGGCAGCCGCAGGGCGCGCCGGTAGGTGCGGGCGCCGGGTTCCCCGGTGACCTCCTCCACGCCGGGCAGCGCCTCGGCGGCCAGGAGGTCGAAGACCTCGGCGGCGGCGTACGGTCCCCGGTAGGAGAGCCGCAGCGGTACGCCGGTGGCGGCGGCGCGCGGCCCCGGCGCGCCGGCGGTCTCGGCGCGGAGTCCGGTCGGGGTGCGGGCGTAGACGGCGCGGATGGTGTCGTTGAACTGGCGGACCGAGGCGAACCCGGCGGCGAAGGCGATCTCCGTGACCGGCAGCGCGGTCGTCTGGAGCAGGACGCGGGCGGTGTGGGCCCGCTGGGCGCGGGCGAGCGCCACCGGTCCCGCGCCCAGCTCGGCGGTGAGCTGGCGCTGGACCTGGCGGGTGCTGTAGCCGAGCCGGACGGCGAGGCCGGGGACGCCCTCGCGGTCCACGACCCCGTCGCCGATCATCCGGACGGCCCGCCCGACGACGTCGGCCCGGACGTTCCACTCGGCGGAGCCGGGCACCGCGTCGGGCCGGCAGCGGCGGCAGGCCCGGAAGCCGTGGCCCTGGGCGGCGGCGGCCGTCGGGAAGAAGGCGACGTTGCGCCGCTTGGGGGTGACGGCGGGGCAGCTGGGCCGGCAGTAGATGCCGGTGGTGCGGACGGCGAAGAAGAACTCCCCGTCGAAGCGCGCGTCCCTGCTGCTCACCGCCTGGTAGAGGGTGTCGCCCTCGTCGTCCGTCATGCCTCCAGTGTGCGGCGGCGGACCGCCGCGCACCGGCGGGTTTCGGACGCGGGGGTCGCGGGTTACCGGAGCCGGCCCTCGCGCTTGAAGGCCATGGCGGCGCGGCCCTCTGCGCCCTTGCGCTTCCAGTCCTTGAGGATCTCGGTGCGCAGCCGGGCGTCGGTCTTGGCGACGAGCCGCTGGTTCTCCCGGAGCAGCTTGCGGTAGCTCTCCAGCCGGCGCGCCGAAAGCGTGCCCTCGTCGAGGGCGGCGGTCACCGCGCAGCCCGGCTCGGACTCGTGGGAGCAGTCGTGGAAGCGGCACTCGGCGGCCAGCTCCTCGATCTCCGCGAAGGTCTGCCCGACGCCCGCCTCCGCGTCCCACAGCCCGACGCCGCGCAGTCCGGGGGTGTCGATGAGGACCCCGCCGCCGGGCAGCACGAAGAGGTTGCGGGTGGTGGTCGTGTGCCGGCCCTTGCCGTCCACGTCACGGGCCGCCTGCACGGTCATGACGTCCTCGCCGACGAGGGCGTTGGCGAGGGTGGACTTGCCGGCGCCGGAGACGCCGAGCAGGACGGTGGTGCCGCCGGCCACGACGGCCTTGAGCACGTCGACCCCCTCGCCGGTGGCGGAGCTGAGCGGCAGCACCTCGACGCCGGGGGCCGCGCCCATGACGTCCTCGACGAGATGGGAGAGGACGACCGGGTCGGGCACGAGGTCGGCCTTGGACAGCACGACGGTGGGCAGGGCGCCGGACTCCCAGGCGAGGGCGAGGAAGCGCTCGATCCTGCCCAGGTCGACCTCGACGGCGAGCGAGACGGTGATGACGGCGTGGTCGACGTTGGCCGCGAGGATCTGGCCCTCGGACCGCTTGGAGGAGGTCGACCGCGCGAACGCGGTACGGCGCGGCAGGCAGGCCCGTACGTACCGGGGGTCGGAGGCGCCCTCGGGGTCGACGGCGGCCCAGTCGCCGGTGCAGACGACCCGCAGCGGGTCGTGCGGGGTCACGAAGGCGGTGTCGGCGCGGACGATCCCGTCGGCCGTGGCGACGTCGCACTGACCGCGGTCGACCCGGACGACGCGCCCCGGGACCAGCCCCTGGGCGGCGTGGGGCGCGAAGGCCTCGGCCCAGCCGGAGTCCCAGCCGTGGGCGTCGAGGGAGGAAGAGGTGGTGGTGGAGAAGGAGGAGGAAAGCGGGAAAGACAAGGGGGACCCTTCACAGGGGTGGCCCCGGCGATGCGGTGAGTCCGGTAGGGATCAGCCGGTGGCCACGGAGGTGATGTGAACGAACTTCTGCGTGCGGGCAAGGCCCTTCGTGGCGACAGCCATCGGTCACACCTCCTGCGTCTTTCCTGGCGCACGACGTGCGTGCGGGGGTCCGGTGCTCCCGGACGTCCGTGACTCTAACCGGGACCCCGTGGACCGCGCCACGGGTTTTTCCCGGTGTCCGGTCCGCACCCGGCGCGGCACCGCGTGCCGAGGGGTCAGTCCTTCTCCCAGCCCGTGTGGAGGCGGGACTTCACGTCGTCCGGGGGGAGGAAGCGGGACCAGCGCTCGGGGAACTCGGAGGGCATGTCGGGGTCGTCCTCGTCGACGTCCTCCGCTTCCGCGCGGATGCGGGCGACGAGTTCGGCGGCCTGCACCGCGCGGGCGCGTTCGTTGGCCTCGCGGGCGGCGGCGGTGGCGACGGACGGCCAGACGCGGTCGATCGCCGCGTTCACCGCCGCGCCGACGAGGACCGCGAAGGCGGAGACGCCGATCCAGAGGAGGATCGCGATGGGGGCGGCCAGCGAGCCGTAGATCGTCGGGCCCTCGACCTGGCTCGTCAGGTAGATCCGCAGCAGGAAGCTGCCGAAGGCCCACATCGCGAGGGCGACGAGCGCGCCGGGGATGTCCTCGATCCAGGGCGATCTGACGGGGACGGAGACGTGGTACAGGGTCGTCAGGAAGGCGATGGAGAGCAGGATGACGGCCGGCCAGTAGAGGACGGCGACGACGTCGGTGCCCCAGGCGACCAGTTCGACGACCCGGTCGGGGCCGACCACCGCGAGCGGCAGCACCACCGCCCCGATGATCAGCGCCACGATGTAGAGGAGGAAGGCGAGGAGGCGGGTCTTCACGATGCCCCGCTGCCCGTCCAGGCCGTACATGACGGTGATGGTGTCGATGAAGACGTTCACGGCGCGGGAGCCGGACCAGAGGGCGATGGCGAAGCCGAGGGAGACGAGTTCGGGACGTTTCGCCTGGGTGATGTCGTCGAGGATGGGCTGCGCGATCTCGTCGACGCCCCGGTCGGAGAGGACCGTGCCGGCCGCCCGGAGGATGTTCTCCTGGATGCTGGCGACCGTGTCGGTGTTGGTCCAGTCGTCGGCGTAGCCGAGGAGGGCGATGAGGCCGAGCAGCAGGGGTGGCAGGGACAGCAGCGTGAAGAAGGCGGCCTCGGCGGCGAGGCCGAGGATCCGGTACTCGATGCACGAGTTGACGGTGTCCTTGAGGAGCAGCCAGACCATCTTCCGCTTGGAGACGTTGCGGTAGAGGACGCGGGCCCGGTGGAGCCTGCTCCAGGGTCGCCGCTCCGGCCGTTCGGGTGTTTCGCTTGCTGCCTGCACCTGCTTACCGTATCGGCATGGAAGCACGCTCCCACACCGTGACCAATCAGGCTCCGCCCCTGGTGGGGTACGACGTCTTCACATGCGACCGGGCGCTGTCCGAAGCGGTCGGTCGCCACCTGCCCGCGGACCTCCTCGACGGGGCCCGCGAGGAGCTGCGGACACTGGGGCGGGCGACCGGTTCGGAGCAGGTCCGGGAGTGGGGCGAGCTGGCGAACGCCTTCCCGCCGCGGCTGCGGACCCACGACCGGTACGGGCGGCGGATCGACGAGGTGGAGTTCCATCCGGCCTGGCACCGGCTGCTCGGCAAGTCGGTGGCGGCGGGGCTGACCGACGCCTGGGACCGGCCGGGCGGACACGTGCGGCGGGCCGCCGGGTTCATGGTGGCCACGCAGGCGGAGGCCGGGCACGGCTGCCCGGTGTCGATGACGCACGCGGCGGTGCCGGCGCTGCGGGCCGAGCCGGCCCTGGCCGCGGTCTGGGAGCCGCTGGCGGTCTCCCGGGTGTACGAGCGGGAGCTGCGGCCGGCCGCCGGGAAGGCGGGGGTGCTGCTGGGCATGGGCCTGACGGAGAAGCAGGGCGGCAGCGACGTACGGGCGAACACGACGTCGGCGCGGCCGCTGGCCGCCGCCGGCGAGTACGTGCTGACGGGGCACAAGTGGTTCTGTTCGGCGCCGATGTCCGACGCCTTCCTGGTGCTGGCGCGGGCGCCGGGGGGCCTCACCTGTTTCCTGGTGCCCCGGGTGCTCGACGACGGCGGCCGGAACGCCTTCGCGCTCCAGCGGCTCAAGGACAAGCTGGGCAACCGGTCGAACGCCTCGGCGGAGGTCGAGTTCGACGGGACGACCTGGGCGCGCCGGGTCGGCGAGGAGGGCCAGGGGCTGCGCACCGTGATGGGGATGGTGGCGGCGACCCGGCTGGACTGCGTGCTGGGCTCGGCGGCGCTGATGCGGCAGGCGGTGGCGCAGGCCGTGCACCACGCCTCGTACCGCTCCGCCTTCGGCGGGCCGCTCGCCGACAAGCCGCTGATGCGGAACGTGCTGGCGGACCTGGCGGTGGAGTCGGAGGCGGCGACCGTCCTCGGGATGCGTCTCGCGGCGGCGTACGACTCCGGTACGGAGCGGGAGCTGGCGCTGCTGCGGATCGCGGTGCCGGCGGCGAAGTACTGGGTGACGAAGCGGTGCGTGCCGGTGGTGGCCGAGGCGCTGGAGTGCCTGGGCGGGAACGGGTACGTGGAGGAGTCCGGGCTGCCCCGGCTGCTGCGGGAGTCGCCGCTGAACTCGGTGTGGGAGGGCGCGGGGAACATCCAGGCGCTCGACGTGCTGCGGGCGCTGCGGACCGAGCCGGCGGCGCTCGACGCGTATCTGCGGGAGGTCGGGGAGGCGCGCGGCGCGGACCCGCGGCTCGACCGGGCGATCCGCGGGGTCCTCACCGAACTCGCCGACCTGGAGGGCGTGGAGGCCCGGGCCCGGCGGCTGGCGGAGCGGATGGCCCTGGTCCTCCAGGGCGCGCTGCTGGTCCGCTGGGCGCCGCCGGAGGTGGCGGACGCCTTCTGCGCGGGCCGCCTGGGCGGCGACACCGGCTCGGCCTTCGGCACGCTGCCGCACACCCTGGACCTGCGCGCGGTGGTGGAACGGGCCCGTCCGGTGGAGTGAGACCGGCCTCGGACGGGCGTGCGGGGACCGGTCGCGCGCTCGGGAGGGGGCGGGTCCGGGATCGGGGGGACCCGGGAAGCCGGACCGGGAGGCCGGGAGGGGTGCCGGGCGCCCGGGAGGACGGGCCGGACCGGGAGGCCGGACCAGGGGGCTCGGGAGGCTGGGCCGCGCGTACCAGGGGTGGACCGGGCGGCCCGCGGAGCGGGGCGCGGGGTCGGCACGCGCGGAAGGCGGGGGTGGTGCTGCGCCGACACGGCACCACCACCCGCCGTCACCACCCTCACGCACCGGGGCGGGGCGGGGCCAGAGTTGCAAAGGGTTGCAGGATTACCCGAACCGGGCTCCACCGAGGGCTTCCGGACGGCACGATGGACCCGCGACACTGCGAGCCTCGGCCCTGGAGGACAATTCGGACGGGGCCGTACGGCGCCCACGACGCTCCGGTCGTCCGCCCGGGCACTGCAGAAGCGATACGGCACACCGGGGGGCGGGGAGGGACCGATGAACAACACGCGGCTCGACATGAAGCGGCTGGCCACCATGGACGCCGTCCAGGCGGCCCGGCTGCTGCACCGCGTCCGCGAGGAGACCCTGGCCGGACGGACACCGCCGATCGCGCCCCGCGCGGAGATCGACGCCTCCTGGCGGCGGATGGCCCGGCTCGGCCTCGACCCCGACCAGGGGACCAGCAGTGTGCTGCTCCGCCGCGACGAGCTGGAGCAGCGGCGGCGGAGCACCCTGCTCGCCGAGGTGATGCAGACCCTCAGCTCCGGCCTCGCCGGGATCGCCGACGCCTCGCTCCAGATCATGGTGGTCACCGACGAGCACGGCAGGATCCTGTGGCGCGAGGGCCACCCCTCGGTGATGCGGCAGGCGAACGGCATCTGCCTGGAGGAGGGCGCGGCCTGGACCGAGCACACCACCGGGACCAACGCCGTCGGCACCGCGCTCGCCACCCACCGGGCCGTGCAGGTCCACTCCGCCGAGCACTACGTGCAGTCCCTGCACAACTGGACCTGCGCGGCGGCCCCCGTCCACGACCCGCGCGACCAGCGGCTGCTCGGCGTGCTCGACGTCAGCGGACCGGCCTCCACCTTCCACCCCTCGATGCTGGCCCTCGTCGGCTCCGTCGCCCGGCTCGCCGAGGCCGAGCTGCGCGAGCGGCACCGCTCCACGGTCGAGCGACTGCGGGCGGTGGCCGCGCCGATCCTGTGCCGGGTGGGGGGCCGGGCCGTCGCGGTGGACTCCCACGGCTGGACCGCCGCGGTGACCGGGCTCGCCCCGATGGACCGGATCACCCTGCCGAAGGGGCTCGGCGCCGGGCGGGTCTGGCTTCCCTCGCTCGGGCGGTGCACGGTGGAGCCGCTGCCGGGCGGCTGGCTGCTGCGGGTCGAGGAGGACACCCTGCCGGCCGGTACGGAGTCGGGGGCGGCGAGCCGGGTGGTGCTGGACCTGAGCCGGCCGCGCCGCTGGACGGTGGCGGTCTCGGGGGCGGCGGGGAGCTGGCAGCAGGAGCTGAGCCCGCGCCACGCCGAGCTCCTCTATCTGCTGGCGCTGCACCCGGACGGGCGGACGGCGGCCGATCTGGCGGAGGACGTGTTCGGCGACCGGACGAGGACGGTGACGGTCCGGGCCGAGATGTCCCGGGTGCGGCGCACCCTCGCGGGGGTCCTGGCCCACCGCCCGTACCGCTTCCGTGAGGAGATCGCGGTGGAGGTGCTGCGCCCGCAGCACCCGGACGACCTGCTCCCCCACTCGACGGCGCCGGCGGTCCGGACGGTCAGCAGGGTCTGAGCGGGCGCGGGCGGGGCCGAGCGGGCGCCGGGCGCCGGGCGGCGGGGCCGAGCGGGCGCGGGGCGGGGGCCGGGCGGGCGCCGGACGGGGGCCGGGCAGGCGCCGGACGGGCGCCGGATGGGGCACGGTCCGGGTACCGCGGCGCACCGTCCACATGCCGGACACCCTGTCCGGCGGACTCGGGGGCGGACAGGGCGACGGCCCGGAGAGGCCCGGACGACAGCCCCGGGAGGCCCGGCCCGCGGCCGGGGCGGGACCAGGGTGACGGTCGCGACCCCCGGCCGGCCTGGGAATCCGGCGCTCCGCATGATGCGATAAGAGCATGAGCATCACTCTCACCACGTGGTCCCTGGAACAGACCTCGCCGGACGACCTGCGTCCGGCCCGGGTCCCCGAGGGCGACGACATCACCATCCGCCGCTCCGAGGTCCCCTCCCCCGAGTTCAGCCGCTTCCTCTACACCGCGGTCGGCGGCGACGTCCACTGGGCCGATCGCCTGCCGCTCTCGTACGAGCAGTGGAAGGAGGTCGCCGAGAAGCCGGCCGCCGAGATCTGGGTGGCGTACGACCGGGGGACGCCGGCCGGCTACGTGGAGTTCGACCCGCAGGACGACGGGGTCGTCGAGATCATCTACTTCGGCCTGATCGCCGCCTTCCGGGGCCGCGGCATCGGCGGCCACCTGCTCTCCGAGGGCATCCGGCGCGCCTGGGACCTGGCCGAGCGCTGGCCGGACCGGGAGCCGACGAAGCGGGTGTGGCTGCACACCTGCTCGCTGGACGGGCCGCACGCGATGGCCAACTACGAGCGCCGCGGCTTCCGCCTCTTCGACACGAAGACGGAGACGGCCGAGGAGACCGAGACGCCCGGTCCGTTCCCCTGCGCGCACTCCTGACGCCGCACCGGTTCGCCGCGACACCGTGAAAGGGGCCCTGGTCAGGGCCTCTTTCACGTGACCCAGACCACACCGTCTCGCCTAGCGAGACGTTCATGTCCACATACCGGACGATGCTGGACTGGGTCCAAACTCCCGTGACACGCTTCCGCCATGCCTGGAACTGGAACTGCCTTGGTGAGTCGGCGGCACGTCGACCTCGGCCGCATGTCCAGCGCCATCTGTCCGGCGCGCTGAGCAAGCCAGCACTGCCGCCCCTCCCTCTCTGCCCGACCCTGCTGCGCACCGCCGCGCCACTCTCTGTACTGCGCGCGAGTGTGCAGGTCAGAGCCGCCCTCTCGCAGTCCCGAAGGACAAGACGCCATGGCCGCCACCCCGGAAAACCCCACTCCCGCCACCGCCCGCCGCAAGACCGGGCGTCACCGTGGCGAGGGTCAGTGGGCCGTGGGGCACTTCACCCCGCTGAACGGCAATGAGCAGTTCAAGAAGGACGACGACGGTCTCAATGTGCGGACACGTATTGAGACGATCTACTCCAAGCGTGGATTCGACTCGATCGACCCCAACGACCTGCGCGGGCGCATGCGCTGGTGGGGCCTCTACACCCAGCGCAAGCAGGGCCTGGACGGCACCAAGACCGGCGTCCTGGAGCCGGAGGAGCTGGACGACGAGTACTTCATGCTCCGCGTCCGCATCGACGGCGGCCGGCTGACCACGCGCCAGCTCCGGGTGATCGGCGAGATCTCCGAGGAGTTCGCCCGCGGCACCGCCGACATCACGGACCGGCAGAACGTCCAGTACCACTGGATCCGCATCGAGGACGTCCCCGAGATCTGGAACCGCCTGGAGGCGGTCGGCCTCTCCACCACCGAGGCCTGCGGCGACACCCCGCGTGTCATCCTCGGCTCCCCGGTGGCGGGCATCGCCGAGGACGAGATCATCGACGGCACCCCCGCCATCGACGAGATCCAGCGCCGGATCGTCGGCAACAAGGACTTCTCCAACCTGCCCCGCAAGTTCAAGTCCGCCGTCTCCGGCTCCCCGCTGCTCGACGTGGCGCACGAGATCAACGACATCTCCTTCGTCGGCGTCGTCCACCCGGAGCACGGCCCCGGCTTCGACGTCTGGGTCGGCGGCGGCCTTTCCACCAACCCCAAGCTCGGCGTCCGCCTCGGCACCTGGGTCTCCCTGGACGAGGTCCCCGACGTCTACGAGGGCGTCATCTCGATCTTCCGCGACTACGGCTACCGCCGGCTGCGCAACCGCGCCCGCCTGAAGTTCCTCGTCGCCGACTGGGGTCCGGAGAAGTTCCGCCAGGTCCTGGAGGACGAGTACCTGAAGCGGAAGCTGACCGACGGACCCGCCCCGGCGGAGCCGGCCGGCCGCTGGCGCGACCACGTCGGCGTGCACCGGCAGCAGGACGGCAACTTCTACGTCGGCTTCGCCCCGCGCGTCGGCCGCGTGGACGGCCCCACCCTCACCAAGATCGCCGAGATCGCGGAGGCGCACGGCTCCGGCCGGGTCCGCACCACCGCCGAGCAGAAGATGCTCGTCCTCGACGTCGTCGAGTCGCAGGTCGAGTCACTCGTCGCCGCCCTGGAGGCGCTCGACCTGCGGGTCACGCCGTCGCCGTTCCGGCGCGGCACGATGGCCTGCACCGGCATCGAGTTCTGCAAGCTCGCGATCGTCGAGACGAAGGGCCGCGGCTCCGCGCTCATCGACGAACTGGAGCGCCGCCTCCCGGAGTTCGACGAGCCGCTGACCATCAACATCAACGGCTGCCCGAACGCCTGCGCCCGCATCCAGGTCGCGGACATCGGCCTCAAGGGCCAGCTGGTCCTGGACGACGAGGGCAACCGCGTCGAGGGCTACCAGGTCCACCTGGGCGGCGCCCTCGGCCTGGAGGCCGGCTTCGGCCGCAAGGTCCGCGGCCTGAAGGTCACCTCGGCCGAACTGCCCGACTACGTGGAGCGGGTCCTCTCCCGCTACCAGGCGGAGCGCGAGGACGGCGAGCGCTTCGCCACCTGGGCGGCCCGGGCGTCCGAGGAGGCCCTGTCGTGAGCGAGCGCGCCGCCCCGTTCTTCTGCCCCTACTGCGGGGACGAGGACCTCCGTCCGAACGAGCAGGGCCACGGGGCCTGGGAATGCGCAGCGTGCAGTCGAGCCTTCCAGCTGAAGTTCCTGGGGCTCCTCGCCCCGGCGACTTCGAGCGACACCACTGGAGGGGAAGAGATATGACGGTCACTCAGGTCACCAGCGAGACCACCGACGCCGAGCTGAAGGCGCTCGCCGAGCAGGCCGGACGCGACCTGGAGGACGCCTCCGCGCTGGAGATCCTCCAGTGGGCGACCGCCACCTTCGGCCCGACGTTCTGCGTCACCTCCTCCATGGAGGACGCGGTCGTCGCCCACCTCGCCTCGCGCGCCATGCCCGGCGTGGACGTCGTCTTCCTCGACACCGGCTACCACTTCGAGGAGACGATCGGCACCCGTGACGCGGTCGAGGCCGTCATGGACGTCAACGTCATCACCCTGACCCCGCGTCAGACGGTGGCCGAGCAGGACGCCGAGTACGGCCCCGCGCTGCACGACCGCGACCCCGACCTGTGCTGCGCGCTGCGCAAGGTCAAGCCGCTCCAGGAGGGGCTGACCGCGTACACCGCGTGGGCGACCGGACTGCGCCGCGACGAGTCCCCCACCCGGGCCGCCACCCCGGTCGTCGGCTGGGACGAGAAGCGCCGCAAGGTGAAGGTCTCCCCGATCGCCCGCTGGACCCAGGACGACGTCGACGCGTACGTGACGGAGTTCGGGGTCCTCACCAACCCGCTCCTCATGGACGGTTACGCCTCCGTCGGCTGCGCCCCGTGCACCCGCCGGGTCGAGGCGGGCGAGGACGCCCGGGCCGGCCGCTGGGCCGGCCGCGCCAAGACCGAATGCGGGCTGCACGGCTGATGACCATCCCCCACACCCCCCTGGAGACCCCCGTGACCGGTGCCACCGTCTGGCTCACCGGGCTGCCGAGCGCCGGCAAGACCACGATCGCCTACGAGCTGGCCGGCCGGCTGCGCGAGGAGGGCCGCCGCGTCGAGATCCTCGACGGCGACGAGATCCGCGAGTTCCTCTCCGCCGGCCTCGGCTTCTCCCGCGAGGACCGGTTCACCAACGTGCAGCGGATCGGCTTCGTCGCCGAGCTGCTCGCCTCGCAGGGGGTGACCGCGCTCGTCCCGGTCATCGCCCCGTACGCCGACAGCCGCGAGGCGGTCCGCAAGCGGCACCAGGCCGAGGGCACCGCCTTTGTTGAGGTCCACGTGGCCACCCCGGTCGAGGTCTGCTCGGTCCGCGACGTCAAGGGTCTGTACGCCAAGCAGGCCGCCGGCCAGATCTCCGGCCTGACCGGCGTCGACGACCCGTACGAGGCCCCCGAGGCCCCCGACCTGCGGATCGAGTCCCAGAACCAGACCGTGCAGGAGTCCGCGGCGCAGCTCCACGCGCTGCTCACCGAGAAGGGTCTGCTGTGACCACTGTTGCCCACGCCCACGACACCACGGACAGCCCGTTCGCGTTGTCGCACCTCGACTCGCTGGAGTCCGAGGCCGTCCACATCTTCCGTGAGGTGGCGGGGGAGTTCGAGCGGCCGGTGATCCTCTTCTCCGGCGGCAAGGACTCCATCGTCATGCTGCACCTGGCGCTGAAGGCCTTCGCCCCGGCGCCGGTCCCCTTCACGCTGCTGCACGTCGACACGGGCCACAACTTCCCCGAGGTCATCGAGTACCGCGACCGCGTCGTCGCCGAGCACGGACTGCGCCTGCACGTCGCCTCCGTGCAGGAGTACATCGACCGCGGCGCCCTCAAGGAGCGCCCGGACGGCACCCGCAACCCGCTGCAGACCGTGCCGCTGACCGAGGCGATCCAGCAGCACCGCTTCGACGCCGTCTTCGGCGGCGGCCGGCGCGACGAGGAGAAGGCCCGCGCCAAGGAGCGGGTGTTCAGCCTCCGCGACGAGTTCTCGCAGTGGGATCCCCGCCGCCAGCGCCCCGAGCTGTGGCAGCTGTACAACGGCCGGCACGCCCCCGGCGAGCACGTCCGGGTCTTCCCGCTCTCCAACTGGACCGAGCTGGACGTCTGGCAGTACATCCAGCGGGAGGAGATCGAGCTCCCCCAGATCTACTTCGCCCACGAGCGCGAGGTCTTCGCCCGCAACGGCATGTGGCTCACGGCCGGCGAGTGGGGCGGCCCGAAGGAGACCGAGCAGGTCGAGACGCGGCTGATCCGCTACCGCACGGTCGGCGACATGTCCTGCACGGGCGCCGTCGACTCCGACGCCACCACGCTGGACGCCGTCATCGCCGAGATCGCCGCCTCCCGCCTCACCGAGCGGGGCGCCACCCGGGCCGACGACAAGCTGTCCGAGGCCGCGATGGAAGACCGCAAGCGCGAAGGGTACTTCTAACCATGAGCACGTCCACCGAGCAGCCGGCCGCCGAGCTGGCCGCCACCACCCTGCTGCGCTTCGCCACCGCCGGCTCCGTCGACGACGGCAAGTCCACCCTGGTCGGCCGGCTCCTGCACGACTCCAAGTCGGTCCTCGCCGACCAGCTGGAGGCCGTGGAGCACGCCTCGCGCTCGCGCGGCCAGGAGGCGCCCGACCTGGCGCTGCTCACCGACGGCCTGCGGGCCGAGCGGGAGCAGGGCATCACCATCGACGTGGCCTACCGCTACTTCGCGACCCCGCGCCGGCGGTTCATCCTCGCCGACACCCCGGGGCACGTGCAGTACACCCGGAACATGGTCACCGGCGCCTCGACGGCCGAGCTGGCCGTGGTCCTCGTCGACGCCCGCAACGGCGTCGTCGAGCAGACCCGCCGGCACGCCGCCGTCGCCGCCCTGCTCCGCGTCCCGCACGTGGTCCTGGCCGTGAACAAGATGGACCTCGTCGACTACGCCGAGCCCGTCTTCGCCGCGATCGCCGCGGAGTTCACCACGTACGCCTCCGAGCTCGGCGTCCCGGAGATCACCGCGATCCCGATCTCGGCGCTCGCCGGCGACAACGTCGTGGAGCCGTCCGCGAACATGGACTGGTACGGCGGCCCGACCGTCCTGGAGCACCTGGAGACCGTCCCGGTCAGCCACGACCTGACGACCTGCCACGCCCGCTTCCCGGTCCAGTACGTGATCCGTCCGCAGACGGCCGAGCACCCCGACTACCGGGGTTACGCGGGCCAGATCGCGGCCGGCGCCTTCCGGGTCGGCGAGCAGGTCACCGTGCTGCCCTCCGGGAAGACCTCCACGATCACCGGGATCGACGCGCTGGGCGAGCCGGTGGACATCGCCTGGGCCCCGCAGTCGGTCACCATCCGGCTCGCCGACGACATCGACATCTCGCGCGGCGACCTGCTCGCCCCGAGCTCCGACGCCCCGGCGACCAGCCAGGACGTCGAGGCGACCGTCTGCCACGTGGCGGACCAGCCGCTGACCGTCGGCCAGCGGGTGCTGCTCAAGCACACCACCCGCACGGTCAAGGCGATCGTCAGGGAGATCCCGTCCCGGCTCACCCTGGACGACCTCTCCCAGCACCCGGAGCCCGGGCAGCTGGTCGCCAACGACATCGGCCGGGTCAAGGTCCGCACGGCGGAGCCGCTGGCCCTGGACGCGTACGCCGACTCCCGCCGCACCGGTTCGTTCCTGCTGATCGACCCGGCCGACGGCACCACGCTCGCCGCGGGCATGGCCGGCGAGTCCTTCGCCACCGCCAAGGCGGTCGCGACCACCGACGACGAGGAAGGCTGGGATTTCTGATCATGACTCAGGACTTCTACGGATCCTTCGCGAAGGAAGGGGGCCGGGTGGGTTCCGGCGCCCTCGGCGCAGGCAGGGGAGGTGTCGCGCGATGTGCGTGCTGACCGCCTCCGCGCACGGCTGTCGCCGTGCGACGCCGCTCCACCCGCACCGTCGCAAACGCAGACTTCGCATCCACTGAATCGAGGGGAAGACCTCCCGTGCCTGCCACCACCCGTACCACCCCGCTCCGCGGCCTCGCCGCCGCCGCCACGCTGCCGCTGCTGATCGGCGCACTGGCCTCGTGCGGCTACGGCTCCGAGGCCAAGACCGACGAGAAGAAGGTGGCGGCGACGGGCGAGAAGCTCTCCGCCGACGCCGTACGGCTCGGGTACTTCCCCAACCTGACGCACGCCACCGCCCTGGTCGGCGACCAGGAGGGCATCTTCCAGAAGGAACTGGGCGGCACCCAGCTGAAGGTGTCGACCTTCAACGCCGGTCCGTCCGAGATCGAGGCGCTCAACGCCGGCTCGATCGACATCGGCTTCATCGGCCCGTCGCCGTCCATCAACGGCTACACCAAGTCCAAGGGCACCAACCTCCGCATCGTCGGCGGCTCCGCCTCCGGCGGCGTGAAGCTCGTCGTGAACCCGGCGAAGATCAAGACCCTGGACGACGTCAAGGGCAAGCGGATCGCGACCCCGCAGCTCGGCAACACCCAGGACGTGGCCTTCCTCAACTGGATCTCGGAGAAGGGCTGGAAGGTCGACGCCCAGAGCGGCAAGGGCGACGTCTCGGTCCTGCGCACCGACAACAAGGTGACGCCGGACGCCTACAAGTCCGGTTCCATCGACGGCGCCTGGGTCCCCGAGCCGACCGCCTCCAAGCTGGTCAGCGAGGGCGCGACGGTCCTCCTCGACGAGTCGAAGCTGTGGCCGGACGACAAGTTCGTCATCACCAACGTCATCGTCTCCCAGAAGTTCCTGAAGGAGCACCCGGACGTGGTGGAGGCCGTCCTGCGCGGCTCGGTGAAGACCAACGCCTGGATCAACGCCAACCCCGAGAAGGCCAAGGACAGCGCCAACTCCAAGCTGAAGGAGCTGTCCGGCAAGCCGCTCGGCGCCAAGGTCATCGACGGCGCCTGGCCCTCGATCCAGTTCACGAACGACCCGCTGGCCGCCACCCTCCAGGCGCAGGCGGACCACGCGGTGAAGGCCGGTCTCCTCAAGGAGCCCGACCTGAACGGCATCTACGACCTGAAGCTGCTCAACAAGGTCCTCAAGGCCGAGGGACAGCCCGAGGTCTCCGACGCCGGTCTCGGCGCCAAGTAACAAGCCAACCGCTGCTACCCAGGAGGTGACGACCATGGCCACGCCCACGACGCTCGCCAAGGCCGAGGACCGCGCGCCCACGACGGGTCACGCCGCGCGCCTCGCGCACGTCTCCAAGTCCTTCGGCGGCCCCGCCGGCGGCCAGCTCGTCCTGGACGACATCTCCCTCGATGTCGCCCCCGGCGAGTTCGTCACCCTTCTGGGAGCCTCGGGCTGCGGGAAGTCCACGCTGCTCAACCTGGTCGCCGGGCTCGACCGGCCGTCCGCGGGGTCCATCGAGACCCCCGGCGGCCGGCCGGCCCTGATGTTCCAGGAGCACGCCCTCTTCCCCTGGCTCACCGCCGGGAAGAACATCGAGCTGGCCCTGAAGCTGCGCGGGCTCCCGAAGCCGGAGCGGCGCCCCGAGGCCGAGCGGCTGCTCGAACTGGTCCGGCTCGGCGGTTCGTACGGCAAGCGGGTCCACGAGCTGTCCGGCGGCATGCGGCAGCGCGTGGCGCTGGCCCGTGCCCTCGCGCAGGCCAGCGACCTGCTCCTGATGGACGAGCCGTTCGCCGCGCTCGACGCCATCACCCGAGACGTCCTGCACGACGAGCTCACCCGTATCTGGCGGGAGACGAACCTCTCCGTCCTCTTCGTCACCCACAACGTGCGCGAGGCCGTGCGGCTGGCCGAGCGCGTCGTCCTCCTCTCCTCCCGGCCCGGCCGGATCGCCCGGGAGTGGACCATCGACATCCCTCAGCCGCGCCGTATCGAGGACGCCGCCGTGGCGGAACTGTCCGTCGAGATCACCGAAGAACTGCGTGGGGAGATCCGCCGCCATGGCCAGCACTGAGACCACCGTCCGCAAGGGCGACGACCTCGCGGGCCTGGAGGCCGGGCTCGACGCGCTGGACAGCGTGCAGATCAGCCGTACCCCGCTGCGCGAGGTGCTGCTCAGGAAGGTGCTGCCGCCGGTCCTGGCGGTCGTGCTGGTCGTCGCGGTCTGGCAGCTGCTCGTCACCCTGGAGGTCGCCGACGAGGGCAAGCTGCCCTCTCCCGGCGCGGTCTGGGACAGCCTGACGACGATGTGGCTGGAGGGCACCCTCCTGGAGGTGCTGTGGACCAGCGTCTCCCGCGCGCTCCTCGGCTTCCTGTTCGCCCTGGCGATCGGCACCCCGCTGGGGCTGCTCGTCGCCCGGGTGGGCGTGGTCCGCACGGCGATCGGCCCGATCCTGGCCGGCCTCCAGTCGCTGCCGTCGGTGGCCTGGGTGGCGCCGGCGGTGCTGTGGCTGGGCCTCAACGACTCGATGATGTTCGCGGTGATCCTGCTCGGTGCCGTCCCGTCCATCGCCAACGGCCTGGTGGCCGGCGTGGACCAGGTGCCGCCGCTCTTCCTGCGGGCCGGGCGGACGCTCGGCGCGACCGGGCTCAAGGGCGCCTGGCACATCGTGATGCCGGCCGCGCTCCCGGGCTACCTCGCGGGCCTCAAGCAGGGCTGGGCGTTCTCCTGGCGCTCGCTGATGGCGGCCGAGATCATCGCCTCCTCCCCCGACCTGGGCCTCGGCCTCGGCCAGCTCCTGGAGAACGGCCGCAACAACTTCGACATGCCGGGGATCTTCCTCGCGATCTTCCTCATCCTGCTCGTCGGCATCGCGATCGACCTGCTCTTCTTCAGCCCGCTGGAGCGCGCGGTGCTCCGCCGCCGCGGCCTGCTCGTGAAGGCCTGACCCATGCGCACGTCCCCGTCCCTCCTCGTGATCGCCCACGGCAGCCGCGACCCGCGGCACGCGGCGACCGTCCAGGCGCTGGTGCGCCGGGCCGGCGCGCTGCGGCCTGGGCTGCGGGTGGAGACCGCGTTCCTGGACTTCAACCTGCCCTCGGTGGCGGGCGTCCTGGACCGGCTCGCCGCCGAGGGGGTACGGGACGTGGTGGCGCTCCCGCTGCTGCTGACCCGGGCCTTCCACGCGAAGGCCGACGTCCCCGCCGTCCTGCGCCAGGCCCCCGCGACCCTGCGGATCCGGCAGGCGGAGGTCCTGGGCCCCTCTCCGCTGCTCCTCGCGACGGTGGAGCGGCGCCTGTACGAGGCCGGGCTCACGCCCGGCGACAAGAGCACCACCGGGGTCGTCCTGGCCTCGGCGGGCTCCACAGACCCGGAGGCGATCGCGGCGATCGCAGAAACGGCGCGGGAGCTGCGGCGCACCGGTTGGTGCTCCGTGCGACCCGCGTTCGCCTCCGCATCCCTTCCCCGGACCGAGGACGCGGTGCGGGCCCTGCGCGCCGAACCGGGCGTCCGCCGGGTCGCGGTGGCCCCGTACGTGATCGCCCCGGGCCGCCTCCCGGACCGCATCGCCGCCGGCGCGGCCGGCGCGGACGTGCTCGCCGACGTCCTCGGCTCCTCCCCCGAACTGGCCGCCCTCCTCGTGGAGCGGTACCGGGAGGCGGTCCGCGCCCCGGAGCGGCTGGCGGTCGCGGCCGGCTAGCCGGCGGTCATCTCCACCAGCTTGCGGACCGTGTTCCAGTTGCGGGCGGTGGCCACCAGGCCCTTGTTCAGGGACGGGCGCAGCACGGCCTCGGCGAGCTTGGAGCGGCCGAGGCCGTCCGGTGTGTAGAGGTACATCACGCGGTCGCCGAGGGCGAAGGACTCGGGGCGGTGGGCCTCGGTGTCGACGGCGGCGAAGCGGTCGGGGGCGACCGGGGCCGAGTAGTAGACGGCGTGCAGCTGCTTGCCCTCCAGGTCCCCGGCGGGGAAGGGGCAGGCCTCGGCGACGGCGGCCAGGTAGGCGCCGTCGCGGACCAGGCAGTCGCAGGTGAATCCGAGGCGCCGCTCGATCTCCCGCTCGACGGCGGCGGCGAGGGTGTCCTCCGGGGTGTCCTCGTCCGTCGAGAAGACGGCGTTCCCGCTCTGGAGGTAGGTGCGTACGTCGCCGTGGCCGAGGCCTTCGAGGAGTGCGCGCAGCTCGGCCATCGGC
This sequence comes from Streptomyces sp. NPDC056503, assembly GCF_042794995.1. Lineage (NCBI taxonomy): Bacteria > Bacillati > Actinomycetota > Actinomycetes > Kitasatosporales > Streptomycetaceae > Streptomyces > Streptomyces sp. NPDC056503. Next base: position 56,971 of record NZ_JBHTST010000009.1, on the reverse strand, counting down.
AGCTTGCGGCGGCCGCCCACGTTGATGCCGCGGAGGAGGAGCGCGTACGTCGTGGTCATGCGGTCCACCTTAGGGGCCACCGCGCCTCGTGGGGGGCGGCGCGGTGGCTGGTCCGAACCCTTCCCGATGGGTGGGCGGGAACGGAAGGGCCGTCACGCATCTGTGACTTATAAAACAAGGTTTCGTAATGACGGGGGGCGTGGCCGGGGGTGGGAGACTTCGGGCACACGTACCACCGGGTAGGGAGAGAGTGATGGACGAGGCGAGGGCGCGGGAGATCCTGGCCGCTGCGGGGCTTCCGGCCGGCGGGGCGCGGCTCCTGGCGCTGGGCGAGAACGCGGTCTTCGCGGTGGACGGTCTGGTCGTGAAGGTGGGCCGGTCCGCCGAGCTGTTCGGGCGGGCGGAGCGCGAGGTGGCGCTGGCCGGCTGGCTCGCGGAGGCCGGGGTGCCGGCGGTGCGGGCCGCGGAGAAGGAGCCGCGCCTGGTCGAGGGCCACCCGCTGACCTTCTGGCACCCGCTGCCGGAGGCCGTCCGGCCCGCCGAGCCGCGGGACCTGGCGCCGCTGCTGCGGGCGGTGCACGCGCTGCCCGAGCCGACCGGCCTGAGCCTGCCCCGGCGCGAGCTCCTCGGCGGGGTGGAGCGGTGGCTGCGGCTGGCCGGGGACGCGATCGACCCGGCGGACGCCGCCTTCCTGCGGGAGCGGCGGGACGCCTTCGCCCCGGCGGCGGCGGCACTCGCCCCGCGCCTGGCTCCCGGCCCGATCCACGGCGACGCCCTGCCCCGCAACGTCCAGGTGGGTCCCGACGGGCCGGTCCTGATGGACCTGGAGACCTTCTCCTCCGATCTGCGCGAGCACGACCTGGTGGTCCTGGCGCTCTCCCGGGACCGGTACGGGCTGGACCCGGCCGCCTACGACGCCTTCACCGAGGCGTACGGCTGGGACGTGCGGGAGTGGGAGGGGTGCGCGGTGCTGCGCGGGGCGCGGGAGACCGCGAGCTGCGCCTGGGTGGCCCAGCACGCGCCGCACAACGCGAAGGCGCTCGCCGAGTTCGAGCGGCGGGTGGCGTCGCTGCGGGAGGGCGATCCCGAGGTCCGCTGGTACCCCTTCTGACCGGCGCCCGCCTCCCTACCGACTGGTACGCGTTCCGCCCGGGCTGCCATCATGGGCCCCTGGTGAACCGGCCGACGGGAACGGGGTGTTGTGATGCGCGTACAGCTGTCCGAGGTGGGTCTGGACGTCGAGGTGAGCGGTGAGGGGCCGGCGGTCCTGCTGCTCCACGGCTTCCCCGACAGCCATGTGCTGTGGCGCCATCAGATCCCGGCGCTGAACGACGCGGGCTTCCGGACCATCGCGCCGACCCTGCGCGGCTTCGGCGGCTCGGACCGTCCGGAGGGCGGCCCGGAGGCGTACCACCCGGCCAAGCACGTCGGCGACCTGCTCGAACTCCTCGCCCGGCTGGACGTGGACCGCTTCCACCTGATCGGCCACGACTGGGGCTCGGGCATCGCCCAGGGGCTGGCCTCGGTGGTGCCGGAGCGGGTGCGCGGCCTGGGCCTGCTCTCGGTGGGGCACATCGCGGCGATCCGGGGCGCGGGCTGGGAGCAGAAGCAGCGCTCCTGGTACATGCTGCTCTTCCAGCTGGCCGGGCTGGCGGAGGAGTGGCTGTCGCGGGACGACTTCGCGCAGCTGCGGGAGATGCTGGCCGAGCACCGGGACGCCGAGTCGGTGGTCGAGTCGCTGCGGGCGCCGGGGGCGCTCACGGCCGCTCTGAACATCTACCGCTCGGGGCTCCCGGCGGAGGCGCAGTTCGGCCCGGAGCTTCCGGCGACGCCGCTGCCGGCCGGGGTGCCGGTGATGGGGGTGTGGTCCACCGGGGACCGTTTCCTCACCGAGCGCTCGATGGCGCGGACGGGCGAGCTGGTGACCGGTTCCTGGCGGTACGAGCGGGTCGAGGAGGCGGGGCACTGGCTCCAGCTGGACCAGCCGGAGGCCGTGAACGAGCTGCTGCTGTCCTTCCTCAAGGAGCACGCCTGAGGCCCGCCCCCGTCAGGGGGTGACAGCCGCCGGCTCGCCGCGCAGCGGCCACACCGGGTCGACGACCGCGTCCGGGTCGCCCTTGCGCCGCAGGAAGTCCTGGAAGTTCTCGGCCCAGGCGCGGTACCAGCCGATCTGCCGCTCGTGCAGTTCGGCCGGGTCGAGCGCGGCCACCCGCGGGTGGCGGGCGGCTATCGCGAGGGCGACCCGGACGGCGGCGAGGGCGTCGGCGGAGGCCTGGTGGGCGCTGGTGAGCTCCACGCCGTACTCGCCGCAGACCGCTTCCAGGGTGCGCTTGCCGCGCCGGTAGCGGTCGACGGCGCGGTCGATGGTGTAGGGGTCGAGGACGGGGCCGATGGCGCCGCCCATGCGCTCGGCGAGCGAGGGCAGTCCGTGCCGGCGCAGCTCGGCGGAGAGCAGGGTGAGGTCGAAGGAGGCGTTGTACGCGACGACGGGGACGCCCTGGGACCAGTAGCCGGTCAGGGTCTCGGCGACCTCGTCGGCGACCTCGCGGACCGGGCGGCCCTCGGCGGCGGCGCGCTCGCTGCTGATGCCGTGGATGGCCGCGGCCTGCTCGGGGATGGGGACACCGGGGTCGGCGAGCCAGTCCCGCTGCCGGACCACCGCGCCGCGGTGGACGCCCACGACCGACGCGGTGACGATGCGGGATTCGAGCGGGTCCGTCCCGGTCGTCTCCAGGTCGAAGCCGACCAGTGGTTCCCCATGCCAGGCCATCGGGTCCTCCTTACGTGATCTCCCCCGTTGGTGCTGTCACCCTCGCACGCGCCACTGACAACGCCGCCGTGGGGTGCGGGGGCGGGGGGTCAGGAAACGGGGCGGGAGTCGAGCCAGACGGACTCGAACTCCTCCCGGTAGGTCTCGAAGAGGCCGTGGTCCGCGTCACGTCCGGGGGTGTCGTGGCGGACGACGGTCCGGCCGCCGCCGCGCAGGACGAGGACGGGCGCCTCCATGCCGCGGGCCCTGCGGAGGTAGGACTGGACGACGCCGACGCCGTCGGGTCCGTCGCCGTCGACGAGGTAGGCGGTGAAGCGGGGGGTCTCGTCGAAGACGTGGATCTGGAAGGCGTCGGGGTCGCGGAGCTTGGAGCGGACCCGCCGCATGTGCAGGATGTTCATCTCGACGGAGCGGCTCAGCTCGCCCTTGCGGATGCCGAGCTCCCGCTCGCGGCGCTTGACGGCGCTGCTGGCGGGGTTGAGGAAGAGGAGCCGTATCCGGCAGCCGGACTCGGCGAGACGGACCATCCGGCGGCCGGAGAAGTTCTGCACGAGCAGGTTCAGGCCTATGCCGGTGGCGTCGAGGCGGCGGGCGCCGCCGAAGAGGTCCTCGGCGGGCAGCTGGCGCTGGAGCCGGACCCGGTCGGGGTGGACGGAGACGACGTCGGCGTACCGGTCGCCGACGAGGTCCTCGACGGCGTCGACGGGGAGCCGGTCGGCGGAGGGGACGCCGGCACCGCTGCCGAGGATCTCCAGGATGCGGGCGGAGGCCCGTTCGGCCTGGGCGAGGACGGTGGGCGAGAGGGCCCGGTTGCGGGAGACGACGTTGCGGGTCACCTCCAGTTCGTCGAGGGCGAGCTCGACCTCGCGCCGGTCGTCGAAGTAGGGCTCGAAGCAGGGCCAGTGCTGCACCATCAGCTCGCGGAGCTGGGGCAGGGTGAGGAAGGAGAGGACGTTGTCGTCGGCGGGGTCGAGGAGGTAGCCCTTGCGGCGGGAGACCTCGCGGACGGCGACGGCCCGGCGGACCCACTCCTGGCCCGCCGGGCCGGCCGCGGCGACCACCCACTCGTCGCCGTGGACCGGCTCGTAGACGGGTCTGAGGACGGCGGCGACGACGGCCCGCATCCGCTGTTCGACGAGATTGAGCCAGATGTAGGCGCGGCCGGCGCGCTGGGCGCGGGTGCGGACCTCGCTCCACGCCTCGGCGCCCCAGTCGAGCTCGGCGCCGATCTCCACGGGGCGGGCCACCGGGACCACCCCGGGGGGCGCGGCCGGGCCGGGAGGGAGGATCACCGTGGGCGGCGCCTCCCCGAGGTCGGCCGGTCCCCCCTCGTGACCCGCGTCACCTGGGGGCAGCTCAAGGCCTCCCGAGCTCACCCGCGCACCGCCTTCTGCTCTGGACGCCCGTCCCGATTCTTCCGACAAGATCAAGGAAGGGTACTCCGCGAGCGGGAGGCGGTGCAGCAGGATCGGTCGGCCGCTTGCTCAACTCGGGGTGTCCGGCTGTCCGTTCTGGGAGGCGAGATCGGCCGGAGTGAGGGGATTCATTGCGGTTACGTCCCTGGGGGCGAGCTGGAAGCCCTGCCAGTGGACGGGCATGGGCTGCTGGTCCTCGTCCCGGGCGATGTGGTGGAACCCGATGTTGACCCACACGGTCGGTTTGGTCAGGGTCTCCCCGTTGACCCATGTGTCCACGCTGTCGCCGGCGCCGGCCGGGCAGTTGCCGATGTTGTTGCTGGCGTACTGCTCGCAGGCGCGGGCCTGGGTGAAGTAGACGTCGTGCCGGGTGAAGCCGCGGCCGGCGTGGGTGTCGGTGTGGCCGGGGACGATCTCGTAGCTCCGGGCGTGGCCGTCGGCGTTCTTGCCGGTGCCGCTGACCACCCGCCACCAGCGCATGTTCTTCGCGTCGCCGGCGAGTTCCCTGGTGACGGCGGTGCGCTTGGTCTTCACCGTGGGGCTGCCGTCGCCGGCGGGCGGGGTGACGGTGGAGTCGTACTGCTCGACGCGGTCCCTGCCGCCGTCGAGGCCGAAGTCGAGCTTCCAGAAGACGTTGTGGGCATGGCTGGTGGCGTAGCCCCGGGCGTCCTTGCCGATGGGCCAGCCGCGGCCGTCGGTGGCGTTGTAGTCGACGGGCGAGAGGCTGCCGGTGGCCCCGACGTTGGCGCCGACGGTGCCGTCGGCGGAGAAGCGCCACTCGGAGATGTACTCGTACCAGCCGACCTTGTTGACGGTGTAGACGAGCAGGTCCTTGGCCTGGGCCTGGTAGACGCCGGCGCCGGTGTCGCTGGCCATGCGGTAGGCGTGGCCGCGGGCGCGGGTGGTGGTGCAGAGGCCCTTGACCGTGCCGACCTCGGGGACCTTGACGGAGGAGAGGGTGCCGCCGGGGCATTCGGCGGGCTTGAGGTCCTGGAGGCCCCAGCCGAAGCCGGCGCCGGTGAGGTCGTCGTACTCGGCGCCGCCGTCGTCGTAGGGCACGTGGATCTGGGCGAGCCGGGCGGTGGTGAGCACCTTGACCGGGGCGCCGCCGGGCGGCTGGTAGGTGACCCGGTCGAGGATCAGGCCGGCGTCGGTGCTGTAGCGCCAGCACATGTCCCAGGTGGCGCCGCCGTCGAGCTTCCGGGTGATGCGGTACGCCGGTGAGCAGGCGGCCGAGACGGGCGGGCGGGGCTGGAGGGTGGGCCGGGGTCCGGGCGGCGGCGGGGTCGGCGCGGCGGGCGCGGCGGCGGCGGTCGCGGTGCCGAGGAACGCGGTGGCCGCGAGGGCGGCGAGGATCCCCCGGACTCGCCGGTGGTGCGGGTGGGTCATGCGGTCGTACTCCTTGCGTGCGGGCCCCGGTCGCGCGGGGGCGGGTGGCGGAACGGCGGGCGGCGGTGGTCAGCCGACGCGGACGACGTTCCTCGCGGAGAGGTCGACGATCAGGTTCCGGGTGTCGATCCAGGCGCCGTTGCGGACCTTGGTGACGAGCCGGACGCAGCGGTGTTCGCCGCAGCGGGAGAGCGCCTCGGGGACGTTCTTCTCGCGGTGGGTGCGGTAGACGTCGCCGTTGAACCAGAGCTGGTCGGCGCTGCGCAGTTCGGTGCCGGTGGCGTCCCGGTAGTCCTCCTTGACGCCCTGGCCGAGCGGGCTCGCGAGGATCAGCCCGAGGGCCGCGCGCAGCTCCTCGGGGTGGGCCGAGGGCTGCACCCCGCGCCGGGCCGAGGTGGCCTCGACCTTGCCGGTGGCCAGGTCGACGGTGCGGGTGACGAGCTCGTCGCGGGCGTAGTCGTAGAAGCGGACCTGGGCGCGGCGGGCGGCCTCCCGGCCGGGGGCCGGGTCGGCGAGTTCGGTGCCGAGGTGCTGCGGCCGGCCCCGGTCGCCGTCGACGTCCTGGCGGGCGGCGCCGTCGGCCGGGCCGAACGCGAGCGTCCGGGCCCGCTCCAGTTCGGCGTCGGTGAGCGGATCGGTGCCGGTGCCCTTGTCGCCCTCGGCGGCGGCCGGGGCGACGGTGGCGGGGGCGAGCGCGGCGGCCCCCCGGCCGCCCGTTCCCTCCGCGCCCCCGGCGCCGTCCGTCCCGCGCGGGCCGTCCGCCGCGGCGGTCCCGGACGCGCCGGGCGTTCCGGCGGCGCGGCCGGCGGGGGTGGGCTCGGCCCCGGCCGCGCCCGGCAGGCTGATCGCGACCGCGACGGCGGTCCCCGTCACCGCCATGGCCGCTCCGGCCACCACCTTCCCCAGGTGGCGGCGCACTATTTCGTACACATTTCCCCCTCTATCCCCCGCTTGGTCTGCGGTCACCCAGTAGGACGGGGCGAGTTCCTGGGAGGTTGCGCATCTTTCGGGCAGGATCTGGCCGAAGAGCACACCCGAACCCGGACAGAAGAGGAAGATTCATATCCATGCAGGTCTGGCCGGGACAGGCGTACCCCCTGGGCGCCACCTATGACGGAGCGGGCACCAACTTCGCGGTCTTCTCGGAGGCGGCGCACCGCGTGGAACTGTGTCTCATCGACGACGACGGCACGGAGACGTCCGTCGAACTGCGCGAGACGGACGCCTTCGTCCGCCACGCGTACCTGCCCGGCGTGATGCCGGGGCAGCGGTACGGCTTCCGGGTCCACGGGCCGTACGCGCCGGAGCGCGGGCTGCGGTGCAATCCGGCGAAGCTCCTCCTCGATCCGTACGCGCGGGCGATGTCGGGCTCCGTCGACTGGGGCGAGGCGGTGTACGGGTACCCCTTCGGGCGCCCGGACGCCCGCAACGACCTGGACTCGGCGGGGCGGACGATGACCTCGGTGGTGGTGAACCCGTACTTCGACTGGGGCGACGACCGGCGGCCGCGCACCGAGTACCACCACACGGTGATCTACGAGGCCCACGTGAAGGGTCTGACCAAGCTCCACCCGGACCTTCCGGAGGAGCTGCGCGGCACCTACGCGGGGCTCGCCCACCCCTCGGTCATCGGGCACCTGAAGGAACTGGGCGTCACCGCGCTGGAACTGATGCCGGTCCACCAGTTCGTCAACGACCACCGGCTCGTCGACGCGGGGCTCTCGAACTACTGGGGCTACAACACCATCGGCTTCTTCGCCCCCCACAACGCCTACGCCTCCTGGGGCGACCGGGGCCAGCAGGTGCTGGAGTTCAAGTCGGCGGTACGGGCGCTGCACCAGGCGGGCATCGAGGTCATCCTCGACGTGGTCTACAACCACACGGCCGAGGGCAACCACCTGGGTCCGACGCTCTCCTTCCGCGGCCTGGACAACCCGTCGTACTACCGGCTGGGCGACGACCCCCGCTACTACACGGACACCACCGGCACCGGGAACTCCCTCCTCATGCGGTCCCCGCACGTGCTCCAGCTGATCATGGACAGCCTGCGGTACTGGGTGACCGAGATGCACGTGGACGGTTTCCGCTTCGACCTGGCGGCCACCCTGGCCCGCCAGTTCCACGAGGTGGACCGGCTGTCGTCCTTCTTCGACCTGGTGCAGCAGGACCCGGTGGTGAGCCAGGTGAAGCTGATCGCGGAGCCGTGGGACGTCGGCGAGGGCGGCTACCAGGTGGGCAACTTCCCGCCGCTGTGGACCGAGTGGAACGGCAAGTACCGGGACTGCGTCAGGGACCTGTGGCGCGGCGAGCCGCGCACCCTGGCCGAGTTCGCCTCCCGGCTGACCGGTTCCTCGGACCTCTACCAGGACGACGGGCGGCGCCCGCTGGCCTCGGTCAACTTCGTGACCTGCCACGACGGTTTCACGCTGCGCGACCTCGTCTCGTACCACGACAAGCGCAACGAGGCCAACGGCGAGGGCAACCGGGACGGCGAGAGTCACAACCGCTCGTGGAACTGCGGTGCGGAGGGGGAGACCGACGACGTCGGGATCAACGAGCTGCGGGCCCGCCAGATGCGCAACTTCCTCGCCACGCTGATGCTGTCGCAGGGCGTTCCGATGCTCAGCCACGGCGACGAGTTCGGCCGGACCCAGGGCGGCAACAACAACGCCTACTGCCAGGACGGCGAGGTGTCCTGGGTGCGGTGGCCGAAGGAGAACAGCGAGGCGGAGGCGGTGCTGCTGCGCTTCACCCGGGCGATGGTACGGCTCCGCCGCGAGCACCCGGTCTTCCGGCGGCGCCGCTTCTTCCACGGCCGGCCGGTGGAGGGGACCCACGACGAGCTCACCGACATCGCCTGGTTCACCCCCGAGGGCGAGGAGATGACGGCCCGCGACTGGCAGGCCGCGCACGCCCGGGCGCTGACCGTCTTCCTCAACGGCAACGCGATCTCCGAACCGGGCACGCAGGGCGAGCGGATCGCCGACGACTCCTTCCTGCTGATGTTCAACGCCTCCTCGCAGGAGCTGGGGTTCGCGGTCCCGGACAGCCACGGCCGGTGCTGGCGGACGGTGGTGGACACCTCGGAGCCGGAGGGGATGCCGCCGCTGGAGGGGCCGGAGATCGTGGCGGGCGAGCGCGTCACCCTCGCGCCGCTGAGTCTGACCGTGCTGCGCCGGCCGGCGTGAGCACCCCGCGCGGCGCTCCGGTCCGTACGGTCCAGGAGAGCGCCGCGCAGGCCACGGCCGCCCCCACCGCCACCGCGAAGGCGGCGGGGGCGCCGTGCTGTTCGGCCAGCCGCCCGGAGAACGCCAGGGCGAGGGCCTGGCCGCCGACGATCCCGCTGGTGAGGAAGGCCATGGACTCGGCGAGCCGGCCGGCCGGGACGGCCCGCTCGGTCAGCGCGAAGACCGTGATGAGGTGCGGGGCGTAGGCGGCGCCGAGCACGGTCACCACCGCGTAGAGCCCGGTGAGGGAGTCGACCGCGAGCAGCGGCAGGGAGAGCAGGACGAGTCCGGCGGTCGCGGTCCGCCAGCGCGTGGTGAGTCCGATCCGGGCGGGCAGCGCGGCGAGCGAGAGACCGACGGCGGCGCTCATCACGCCCATCGCCGCGTAGACGAGCCCGGCCTGGGCGGGGGCGCCGAGGCCGGCGGTGAGCGCGGTGATCCCGGCCTGGGAGGCACCGAACATGGCGCCCTGGAGGACCATCGTCACCCGGAGGGCGTAGGCGGAGCCGGGCAGCCGCGTCCGTTCGGCGGCGCCCGTCCGGGTGGCGCGACCGCCCGGTGCGGGGGCGAGGGCGCGGGCGGTCGGGTGGAGCGCGAATCCGGTCCCGCAGAGGGCGAGGAGCAGGGCCGCGCCGAGCAGGGCCGCGCCGGGGTGGGCGAGGGCGGCGGCGAGGCCGACGAGCGCCGGGCCGAGGACGAAGGACACCTCGTCGAGGGTGCCCTCGAAGGAGAGGACCGCGCCGACGGTCCGGTCGTCGGCGCCGGCCCGGCGGGCGAGCGCCACCGAGCGGGTCCGGGCGAGCGGCCCGATCTGCGGCACGGTCGCCCCGGCGAGCAGGGCCAGCGGCACGAGGAGTCCGGTGGGCGCCCCGGCCACGGCGGCGAGGACCAGGGCGGCGACGGCCAGGGCGTTGGCGAGGGAGGCGGCGAGGACGGGACCGCGCTGGCCGCGCCGGTCCGCGAGCCGGCCGAGGAGCGGACCCGCGACGGTCTGCCCGGCGGCCAGCGCGCCGCCGACGAGCCCCGCCGTGGCGAGCGAACCGCTGGTCTCCGCGACCAGCAGCACGCTGCCGAGCTGGCACATCGCGGTGGGCAGCCGGCCGAGGAAGGAGAGGACCGGAAGGGCGGGGCCGAGCAGGGAGAGGGTGTCGCGGTACATCCGGAGCATCGGCCGAAAGTAACGCGATACCCCCGAACGGGTGCATCGGGCGATGACACGGAAGCTTCCGTACGGGGTACGTACGTTCGCATGACGCCCAACCCGTCCGCGCCCGACCCGTCCGCGCCCGACCCGTCCGCGCCCCCGCCGTCCTCCGTCGGCCCCGTGGTGCCCACCGCCACCTACCGGCTCCAGCTCCAGCCCGCGTTCCCCTTCGCCGCCGCCGAGCGGGTGGTGCCGCACCTCGCCGGTCTCGGCGTCTCCCATCTGCACCTCTCCCCCGTCCTGGAGGCGGTGCCCGGTTCCGCCCACGGGTACGACGTCACCGACCACCGGTCGATCCGGGCCGAGCTGGGCGGCGAGGCCGGTCTGCGGTCGCTCGCCGCCACCGCCCGCGCGCACGGACTCGGCCTGGTGGTGGACCTGGTGCCCAACCACATGGCGGCCTCCCCGCGCCACAACCACGCGCTGCGGGAGGTGCTGCGGCACGGCCCGGACTCCCCGTACGCCCGCTGGTTCGACGTCGAGTGGACCGCCGGGGACGGCAGGATGCTGCTGCCCGTGCTGCCCGCGCGGCTCTCCGAGGTACGCGACCGGCTGCGGGTCGAGGACGGCGTGCTCCGCCTGGACGGGCAGGAGTTCCCGCTCCGGCCCGGCACCGAGGAACTGCCGCTGGACCGGCTCCTCGACCGCCAGCACTACCGCCTGGCCTGGTGGCGGCTGGCCCGCACCGAGCTCGGCTACCGGCGCTTCTTCACCGTCTCGGACCTCATCGGGGTACGGGTGGAGGACCCGGAGGTGTTCCGGGAGACCCACGCGACGATCCTGCGGCTCGTCGCCGACGGGGTGATCGAGGGGCTGCGCATCGACCACCCGGACGGACTCGCCGATCCGCAGGGGTACCTGGAGCGGCTCTCGGCGGCGACCGGGGGCCGGTGCTGGACCGTGGTCGAGAAGATCCTCACCGGGGAGGAGACCCTGCCGGCCGCCTGGCCGGTGGCCGGCACCACCGGCTACGACGCCCTCCGGCTGGTCGACGGCGTCCTCACCGATCCGCGGGGTGCCGAGGAACTCACGGCGCTCTACCGGGAGTTCACCGGGCGCTCCGCCGACCGGGGCGGGGAGTGGGAGGCGACCGCCCGGCGCGCCGGGTACGAGGTGGTGCGGCACGACCTGGCGGCCGAGACGGCCACGCTGACCCGGGCGGCGGTCCGGCTCTGCGACGCCGACCCCGCGCTGCGGGACCACGCGCCCTGGGCGCTGCGGACCGCGATCGAGGAACTCCTGGTCCGGGTACCGGTCTACCGCCCCTACCGGACCGGCGCCGAGGAGGTGCTCACGCCGGAGGCCGCCCGTGGCGCGCGGGCGGCGTTCGCCGTACCGGAGGAGGGCGCCGCGGTGGACGCCGTACGGGGGCTCGTCCTCGGCGTCCACGGCGACTCGCCGGAACACCGGGCGTTCCGGGCCCGGTTCGCGCAGACCTCCTCGGCGCTGCGGGCCAAGTCCACCGAGGACACCGCCTTCTACCGGTACGCCCCGCTGCTCTCGGCCAACGAGGTCGGCGGCGACCCGGGCCGGCCCGCCGTCGGGGTCGCGGAGTTCCACGCGGCCTGCGCCCGGCTCGCACGCGACTGGCCGGCCACCGGCACGGTCCTCACCACCCATGACACCAAGCGCAGCGCCGACGTGCGGGCGGCCATCGCGGTCCTCGCCCAGCGCCCGGACGTGTGGGCCGGGCTGCTCGCCGAGGTCGCCGGGGTCCCGGCGCCGGACCCGCACCTCGCCTGGACGGCCTGGCAGACCGCGTTCGGCTTCGGCACGCCGGACCCGGAGCGGATCGGCCCCGCCGTGCTCAAGGCCGTACGGGAGGAGGGGCTGCGGACCTCCTGGACCGAGCAGGACCCGGCGTACGAGCGGGCGGTGGCCGACTTCACGGCCGCCGGGCCCGGTCGGGTGCCGCTGCGGGCGGCGTCCGAGGCGGCGTTCGCCCTGGAGCCGCACGTGCGGGCCCACGCGGACGGCGCGGCCCTGGTCCAGCTGACCATGCCGGGCGTGCCGGAGCTGTACCAGTCGACCGAGCGGGAGTACCGGGCGCTGGTCGACCCCGACAACCGGACGCCCTACGCGCCGGGGCCCGACGACGGCCGGACCGCGCTGGTGCGGGCCGCGCTGCGGCTGCGCCGGGAGCGCCCGGCGGCCTTCGGACCCGGCGGCGACTACGCGCCGCTCGCCGCCGAGGGTCCGGCGGCCGGGCACTGCCTCGCCTTCGCCCGGTCGGGGGAGGTGGTGACCGCGGTGACCCGGCTGTCGCTGCGGCTCGCGGAGGAGGGCGGCTGGCGGGACACCGAGCTGGTGCTGCCGGAGGGGCGGTGGGCGGATGTCCTGGACGGGGTAAGGGAGTTCACGGGGGGTCCGGAGAGCGAGCTGAAGCTGGCGGAGCTCTTCGCCGACCGGCCCGTCGCGCTCCTCGCGCGGATCACGGAGTGACCGCATACTGACGGGGAGCGGATCCACGCTCGACGAGAGGGGGGAAGACCGTGGCCATGTGGCTGCTGTTCGGGGTCCTGGGGAGCGTCGTCGTCCTGCTGATCGTGGTGCTGCTGCGCCGGGGACGGTCCGGCACCGAGAACGCGGAGGGCCTGCGCATCGAGGAGCAGGCCCGTCTTCAGGCGTCCCAGGACCGGGTCTCGTACAACGCCTTCGCCGTGCACAACGCCCCGCCGAACCAGAGCGACGCCTACCGGCGTCGCTCCTGACGCGGGAGCCGGAGGACCGGAGCCGGGAGAGGGTCACGGGCCGCACGGCCCGTGACCCGTCCGCCGGTCAGATCCGGCTGGCGCGGGTGACCTCGCACTTGGTGTACTCGGAGCCGTCGCCGGTGCCCGGGTACGGGGTGGTCAGCTCGGCGCTCGCGGAGGCGCCCGCGGTGACCGCGATGCCGGTCTTGACGGCGGTGGCCGGGACCGCGCCGCTGCCGGTGAACTTCATGGTGACGCTGTAGTCGTAGTCGAGCGCGCCGTCGTTCTTGACCGTGATCCGGGCGGTCAGGTTCTTCGTGGCCGCGTCGTAGGCGCACTTGTCGATGGTGACGTCGCGGGAGGCCTTGTCGGCGCTGCCGCCACCGCCGGGCAGGGAGCCGCCCGACGTGCCGTTGCCGTCGCTGTCGTTGTCGCTGTGGCTGCCGCTGCCACCGGAGCTGGAACTGGAGCTGGAGCTGGAACCGGAGCTGCTGTTGTCGCAGCCGCCGCCGTGGGAACCGCGGGCGCCGGTGAGGGCGAAGACGGCGATGCCGAAGACGGCGACCGCGCGGGCATGACGAAGCTTCACGTGTTTCTATCCCCGTTGGAAGTGGTTCATCAGAAGGGCTCGCTTGACGAGCGCACGTCACCCTAGCAGCGGGGCGGGACCTGTCGTCTCAGCCGTTCGGCCGGACGAGGAGCGTGCGCGGGGCACGGGTGATCAGACCGGTCGGCACCGGACGGAAGCCGTCCGCGAGGCGCAGCCGGGGCATCGCCTCGAAGAGCGCGCGGAGTCCGTACTCGGCCTCCAGGCCGGCCAGGATCACCGCCGGGCAGAAGCCGGAACCGTACGTGAGCTGGCCGGGGTCGTCGCGGAGCGGGTCGAAGCGGTCCGGCTCGCGGAACCGCTCCGGGTCCCGCCCGGCCGCGCCGACCAGCAGCGCCACCGAGGAGCCTCCCGGCAGGATCCCGCCGCTCACCCGCACGTCCTCCCGGGTGCGCCGGACGGCGATCTGCACCGGCGGGTCGCGGCGCAGCGACTCCGTCCACGCCCGGGCCACCAGGGCCGCCGGGGCGTCCCGCAGGGCGGCGACCTGGTCGGGGTCGGCGAGGACGTTGCCGAGGAAGGAGGCCAGCGCCTTCTCCCGTACGGCGATCTGGCCGCCGCACTCGCCGGCGAGCGCGGTCGCGGCCCGGCCCCTGACCAGCCGCATCATGTCCCGGTAGGGGACTCCGACGGCGGCGGCGACGGTCCCCGCGGGCAGCCAGTGGCAGAAGTCCGCGACCAGGTCGGCGCGCGGCCGGTCGGCGATCCGCCGGGCCAGCACGTAGGCGGTGCGCTCCGCGACGGACCGCAGCTCGGCGAGGTCCACGTCGACGTGGGCGCGGGAGCAGGCCGGGTCGCCGGGCCGGTGGCCGTGGGTGAAGCGGGTGTCGGTGAGAGCGGTGGCGACGTCCGCGTACCGGCTCAGCACCCAGGCCCGCAGCAGCGGGTCGTAGGTGAGCGGGAACTCCTCGCGGAGCCGGCGGTGCACGGGGTGCGGGTCGAGGGCGGCGCCGGGATCCAGCGGACTGGGCGCGACGGTCCGCCCGCCGGGTGGCAGGGGCGGCCCCGCGGCGGGGTCGGCGACGCTCCGCACCAGGCCGGGCGTGCCCCCGGCGGACCCCGCGCCGGGCGCCGTGGCGGGCAACCGCCGCCAGAGCGCCGTGATCCGCGGGGCCCGGGCGGCGGCCGGGGGCGGGGGCTGGTGGCTCGTCTCGTGGTTCGGCTCGTCGTGCATCGCGTCGCGCCCCCAGTCGTTCGGCTCGTTCGGCGGTGACTGCCGCGGCCGGGATGCTGGCGCGCGTCCCCCCAGCCCACCATCCACGGCCCCGCACCGCCCGCCGCGTACCGCCGAACGGGTGAGGCGGCACCGCTCTGACCAGGGCCGGGCCGTCAGTCGACGGAGAGGCGGAAGGTCATCTCGCCGAAGCCGACCACGTCCCCGGCCCGCACCACGACCGCGCCGACGACCCGGCGGCCGTTGACGGTCGTGCCGTTGGTGGAGCCCAGGTCGCGCAGGACCCAGAGGCCGCTCTGGAGGGAGAGCTCGGCGTGCAGCCGGGAGGCCGTCTCGTGGCTGAGGCGGAGGCCGTTCACCGGGTCGCGGCCGATGCGCAGCGGGTACGGGCCCGGCTGCGGCAGCAGCAGCTTCGGGAGCCGTTCGGAGTGCCAGGCCCGGCCTATGCGCGCGGTGAACGCCGACATCCGCTCGACCGCGCCGACCACCCGCCGGGTCCAGGTGCCCTCGCTGCGCAGGTCGGCGGTGAGTACGGCGAGTTCGTCGGGGCGGCGGGCCTGGAGGGCCCGCTCCATCCGGAAGAGGAAGGTGTCGTGCGAGAGGCGGCCCTGTGCCGCGCCGTCCCGGAGCAGGACCAGCGCACGGTCCCGCTCGGCGTCGGTCAGCCGGGGGGAGTGCGCCGGGGGCTCGTAAGGGGTCGTCACACCGTGATTGTCCGGGTGCCCGGGCCGGGCTGTCCAGAAGCCTCCCGTACCGGGGACGCACCAGGTACGTACCGGGGACGCGCCCATGACGCGGCGGCTCCCGGACGAAAATCCCGCCGCCGTGTCACAAGATCACTGCTACGGTCTGCGGGCTTCGATCAAACGTACCCATGGGGGAACCACCGTATGACCGACGACCTCGTCGTCCGCCCGCTCGCCGGGCCCGAGGAGCTGGACCTGTTCCTCGGCCTCCGTTACACGCTCGACCACGAACTCGCCGACGACCTCGGCACCGGCCGCCGCCGCCCCGACTGGCTGTGGGTGGCCCTCCGCGACGGCCGGCTGCTCGGCCGGATCGCCTGGTGGACCAACAAGGACGGGGGCGAGCCGCTCGCCCTCGACTTCTTCGACCTCGACCCGGAGCTCCCGGCCGGGGAGGCGGCGGAGGTGGGCCGGCGGCTGCTGGCCACCGCCATGGCCGCCGTCGTCCCGGCGGGCACCGTGCCGCCGGAGTACAACCGCTACCTGCCGCCCGACTGGCGCGAGGTCCCCGAGACCCGCGACCGCGTCGAGCTGCTGCTCTCCCTCCTGGCGGAGACGGGCGCCCGGCCGCTGGTCGAGCGGCTGCGCCTGGAGTGGCTGCCGGGCACCCCGGTGGCGGCGCCCACCGGCCGGCTGGTGTTCCGTCCGGTGCGGGACCGCGAGGACCTGCTCGCGCTGATGACACCGGTGATGGAGGGCACGCTCGACGCCCACGGGCAGGCCGACCTGGGCGAGGGCCTCTCGCTGCGGGAGGCCGCCGAGCGCCACTACGACGAGGAGTTCCCGCACTACACCTCGCCGCGCGAGTGGTGGCAGGTGGCCGAACTGCCGGACACCGGCGAGGCGGTCGGCTTCGTGGTCCCGGCCCGCAACAACTACAACCCGATCATCGCGTACATCGGGGTGCTCCCCGCCCACCGGGGCCGGGGCTACATCGACGAGATCCTCGCCGAGGGCACCCGGATCCTGGCCGAGGCCGGGATGCCGCGCGTCCGGGCCGCCACCGACCTGGGGAACGTGCCGATGGCGGCCGCCTTCGGCCGCGCCGGGTACGTGAACTTCCAGCGCCAGGTCGACTACGTGTGGGACGCGCCGGGCGCGTCGCGGTCCTGACTGCCAGGATGGGAGCGACGTAGCCGACCGTACCGACGTCTGCGAGGAGAACCGCCGTGCTCTTCGAGGTCTGGGCGCCGCACGCCCGCGACCGGGTGACCCTGGAGCTGAACGGCGCCGGGCACCCCCTCGACCGGGACCCCCTGAGGGACGGCTGGTGGACCGGCACCGTGCCGGCCGCCGACGGCGACCGGTACGGCTTCCGCCTCGACGACGGACCCGTCCGGCCCGATCCGCGCGGCCGCAGGCTGCCGGACGGGCCGGACGGGCTCAGCGCCGTCGTCGACCACGCGGCCCACACCTGGCTGCACGAGCCGCCCCGGCTGCGGCTGCGCGGCGCGGTCCTGTACGAGCTCCACGTCGGCACCTTCACCCCGGAGGGCACCCTCGACGCGGCGGCGGCCCTGCTCGGGGAACTGGCCGGGCTCGGCGTCACCCATGTGGAGCTGATGCCGCTCTGCCCCTTCCCCGGGGTGAACGGCTGGGGGTACGACGGGGTGGCGCCGTGGGCGGTGCACGAGCCGTACGGCGGTCCGGCGGCGCTCAAGCGCTTCACGGACACCGCGCACGGCCTCGGCATGGCCGTGGTCCTCGACGTGGTCCACAACCACCTGGGTCCGTCCGGCAACCATCTCCCGTCCTTCGGGCCGTACTTCACCGACACCCACCACACCCCGTGGGGCGCGGCGGTGAACCTGGACGCGCCCGGCTCCGACGAGGTGCGGGCGTACCTCGTCGGCAGCGCCCTCGCCTGGCTGCGGGACTACCGGATCGACGGGCTGCGGCTCGACGCGGTGCACGCGCTCGCCGACGACCGGGCCCTCACCTTCCTGGAGGAACTCTCCGCCGCCGTCGACGAGTTGGCGAAGGAGCAGAGCCGGCAGCACTTCCTGGTCGCCGAGTCCGACCTGGCCGACCCGCGCTCGACCACGCCGCGCTCGCTCGGCGGCCTCGGGCTGCACGCGCAGTGGAACGACGACTTCCACCACGCCCTGCACACCGCGCTGACGGGTGAGGCCCAGGGCTACTACGCGGACTTCGCGCGCGCCCCGATGGCCGCGCTCGCCAAGACCCTCACCCGGGTCTTCTTCCACGACGGCACCTGGTCGTCCTTCCGGGGCCGGCACCACGGCCGCCCGGTCGACCGGGAGCGCACCCCCGCCCACCGCTTCCTGGGCTACGCCCAGACCCACGACCAGATCGGCAACAGGGCCCTGGGCGACCGCCTTTCGGCCTCCCTCTCCCCCGGGCTGCTCGCCTGCGCGGCGGCACTCGTCCTCACCGGTCCGTCGGTGCCGATGCTCTTCATGGGCGAGGAGTGGGGCGCCCGGACGCCCTGGCAGTACTTCACCGACCACACCGACCCGGAGCTCGCGGAGGCCGTACGGCGGGGCAGGCGGCGGGAGTTCGCGGCGCACGGCTGGGACGAGGGCGAGGTGCCCGATCCGCAGGATCCGGCGACCCGGGACCGCTCGGTCCTGGACCGCGCGGAGCGCGAGCGCGACCCGCACCGGCGGATCCTCGCCTGGCACCGTGAGCTGATCGCCCTGCGCCGCACCCTGCCGGACCTGACCGACCCGGACCTCGGCGGCGTGAAGGTCGCCTTCGACGAGGAGGCCCGCTGGCTGGTCTTCCGGCGCGGCGACGTCCGGGTGGCGGTCAACCTGGCCTCCCGGCCGGCCGCGATCCCCCTCGGCTCCAACGGCCGCGACCGCGTCCTGGCCGCCTGGGAACCGACCGAGCCGCCCGCCCGCGACGGCCTGCTGCGCCTGGCCCCCGAATCGGCGGTGGTCCTGGCGGACGGCTGACCCGGGCCGGCCCCGGCGGCCGGCTGGGCCGCACGGGCCACGGACGGGCTCCACATGGGCGCACGGCCGGAGTGTTCCGGGCGGGCGGGGGCCGCGCGCGGCCATAGTGCCCGCATGACACCCCGCACCCCCTCCCGCCGTCCTGCCCGTCCCCGGGTCCGGGCGGCGGTGCTCGGCGCCGCGCTGCTGGCGCTCGTCCTGCCGTCGACCGCCGTCTCCGTTCCCGCGGGGGCCGCTCCCCGGCACGGGGAGGAGGCGTGCGCGCGGACGCCCGAACCGCTCTCCGGGGACGCCCGGCGCGTGCTGGACGTCGCGCGGAAGGCCAGGAAGGACCTGCGGCTGAACGCCGTGCTGCTGCGGGTGACGGTGGACGGGCGGGAGCTCGTGACCGGGGCGCTCGGCGAGTCCATGACGGGTGTGCCGGCCGAGCCGGACATGCACTTCCGGGCCGGCTCCGTGGCCTTCGCCCACATCGGGACGGCCCTGCTGCGGCTGGTCGAGCAGCGCCGGGTGCGGCTCGACGACACGGTGGAGCGCTGGCTGCCGGAGGTCCCGAGGGCCCGCGAGATCACCCTGCGGATGCTGGCGAACAACACCTCGGGCCTGCACGACTACGTCACCGACCCGGCGTTCGGCGCCGAGCTCACCCCGCACCCCTTCAAGCAGTGGACTCCCGACGAGCTGCTCGCCTTCCCGTTCAGTCACGACTTCTGGTACGACCCGGGCACCAACTGGAGCTACTCGCACGCCAACTACCTGCTGCTGAGCCGGGCCCTGGAGCGGATCACCGGCACCCGCATCGACCGCCTGGTGCGGGAGCTGGTGACCGGACCGCTGGGGCTGCGCGAGACCCGGAACTCCTTCACGCCCGAGATCCCGGCCCCGGTCCTGCACGCCTTCACCTCGGACCGGGGCTTCTACGAGGAGTCCACCTTCTGGAACCCCTCGTGGACCACCGGTCCTGGCGCCGTCATCACCAGCACCGTCTGCGACATGGCCCGCTCGGCCCAGGGCATCGGCAGCGGCGAGCTGATCGGCCCGCGCTCGTACCGCGTCCTGCTCGACCCCGGCACGGTCGGCCTCGGCACGCCGACGAGCACGTGCCCGGCCACCATCTGCCTGAAGCAGACCGAGGAGCGGCACTTCGGGCTGGGTGTGATCGTCTCCGGCGGGTGGCTGCTCCAGAACCCGTCCTTCTCCGGCTACGCGGCCCTCCAGGCGTACCTGCCGTCGAAGAGGCTGGCGATCGCGGTCTCGGCGACGAAGACGGCGACGACCGCCGACGGGAACATGGCGCAGGAGGTCGCCGGCCGGATCGCCGCCGCGCTCGCCCCGGAGGACCCGCTGGTGCCGTGACCCGGCCCGCCCGGCCGCCGCTACCCGACGATCGCCATCTCGTGCGGGGTGGCGTTGAAGCGGCGGCCGGTGCCGTCCTCGGTCATCGTCACGATGTCCTCGATGCGGACGCCGAAGCGGCCGGGGAGGTACACGCCCGGTTCGATGGAGAAGCACATGCCGGGGACGACCGGACGCTCCTCGCCCTCGATCATGTACGGCGGCTCGTGGGTGGTGACGCCGATGCCGTGGCCGGTGCGGTGGATGAAGTACTCGCCGTAGCCGGCGTCCGTGATCACCTTGCGGGCCGCGCGGTCCACGTCCTGACAGGCGATGCCGGACCGCACGGCCTCGAAGCCGGCCTGCTGGGCCTCCCGGACCAGGTCGTGGACCCGGCGCTCCTCGTCGGTGGGCTCGCCGACGTGGACGGTCCGGGTGGTGTCGGAGCCGTAGCCGTGCTTGAGCCCGCCGAAGTCGAGGACGACCATGTCGCCGCGCTCGATGACGCGCTCTCCGGCCTCGTGGTGCGGGTTGGCGCCGTTGGGGCCGGAGCCGACGACGGTGAAGTCGACCTGCGAGTGGCCGAACTCCATGAGCAGCCGGGCGAGGTCCGCCGCGACCTCGGTCTCGCGGCGGCCCGCGAACCGCACCTTCAGGATCTCGCCGTACGCCCGGTCGGCGGCGGCCCCCGCGGCGGCGATCCTGGCGAGCTCGTGCGCGTCCTTCACGGCCCGCAGCATCGGCAGGGCCTCGGTGAGGGAGACGTACGAGGTCCCCGGCAGCGTCCGCTGGAGGCCGAGGAGGTGCATCGCCCAGGCGTTGTCGCTGACGCCGAAGCGCCCGGCGGCGTCGAGGAGCGGGGCGGTGACGGCGTACGGGTCCTTGCCGTCGGTCCAGTCGCGGAGGGTCAGCGCGGGCGCGCCGACGGCCTTCTCCGCGTCGGGCGCCTCCAGGGTGGGGACGACGAGGACCGGGTCCGCGCCGGGGGCGAGGACGAGGACGGTGAGCCGCTCGGTGATCGCGGTCGGCTGGTAGCCGGTGAGGTAGACCAGGTCGGGGCCGGGGGCGACGAGCACCCCGGCGAGTCCGGCGTCGGCGGCGGAGGCGGCCGCGCGGTCCATCCGGGCCCGGTAGTCGTCGGCGGTGAAGGGGGTGGGGGCGTCACCGGCTGCGTCGGCGGGGGCGGTCGGCATGGGGTCTCCTTCGCGGCGGCGGGCGGGCGGTCGTCCTCCAGCATCCTGCCCGTCCCCACCCGCCGCCGCGACCGCGCGGCGACCGGCCGGCGGCCCGTCGGCGGCCCGTCAGCGCGGTCCCGGCCCCTGGGCGATCAGCCGTTCGAGCAGGTCCTGGAAGTCGTCGCCGACGACGATCCGCAGCTCGCCATGCTCCTCGTCGTGCTCGCTGAGCTGGGTGAGCGTGCCGCCCCGCCACCAGAAGACGTACGGGCTGATGGCGCCCGGGGTGTCCTCGTACTCGGAGGCGGCGAAGGAGGCCATGGCGCCGAGGGCCGGGATGATCGAGGTGTCCCGGATGGGGTGGAAGGCGATCTGGTGGCGGAAGGGCACGGCGACCAGGGCGCCGTGCTCGCCGAGCGGCAGCCCGGTGACCCGCTGGGCCAGCGCGTCCAGGTCGAGGACGCGGCTCGCGGTGTAGAAGGAGTCGCCGACGACGACCTCGAAGGACATCCCGTCGGCGTCCCGGACGGTCTCGTGCTCCTCGACGGGGAGCCCGCGCAGGTTCTTCAGCGCGCGGGCGCGCAGCTGCGTGGGGTCGCCGAGCCGGTCGAGGGCGTCGTCGGTGAGCATCATGACGCTCTCCGGCAGGTCGAGCGCCAGCACCTCGTACAGTCCGGGGGCGAGCGTCCTGGCGTAGCCGAAGGCGGCGGGGTCGATGCCCTCGCCGTTGACGACCCGGGGGTACAGCTGGGCGCGGATCTGCTCCGGCGGCAGCGTGTCGAGGGCCGAGGGACCGTCCAGGGTCCTTACCACGAGGGTGACGTGACGGCGGATCAGGTCGGGCCAGACGCGGGGCCCGCGCCGGTCGCGGTGGCAGACGGCGGCGAGGTTGCCGAGGCCGAAGCGGCGCTGCTTGTCGTCCTGGACGGAGGAGGCGTAGACCGTGACCTCCAGGCCGAGTTCGGCGAAGGCCTCGCGGACGGTGGCCCGGAAGAGCGCGGCCTCCCGCTCGGAGAAGTAGGCGAACTCCGGGTCCCTGGGCGCTTCCTCGCCGTCCCGCTTGGGTCTCCTGCGCAGCCACCCCACGTCAGCCCGCCTTCCGTCGCCGTTGCGTTCAGCGTAGCGAGTGGGGCGGGGCCGTCACCGGCCGCCCGCCGAAGTCACCGACGTCGCCGATGCCACCGGCGCCGCCGGAATCGCCGGAGTCGCCGGAGTCGCCGGAGTCGCCGACGTCACCCGGGCTCAGGAGCCGTCGGGGGCGGTGAGGAGAGCGCGGGCGTAGTGGGCGAGGGAGCGGTTGTAGCGGGGCAGCAGCGGGGCGAGGGCGCCGAGGGCGAGGGAGGCGGCCTCGCGGTCCCGGCCGGTGTCGGCGAGAGCGAGGGCGAGGAAGGCGTCGACGGCCGGGGCGAGGGCGAGCTCGTCGGCGTCGAGCCGCTCGGCGGGCCGGGCCCGCTCCTCGGTGAGCAGTTCCACGCTGCGGTCGGGCCGGCCGAGGTTCCGCAGGCTGCTCGCCAGCTGGATGACGGCCCGGCGGCGGCGCAGCCCGCTCAGCCCGAGTTCGAGCGCCCGCCGGTAGTACCGGACGGCTTCGACGGGCTGCCCGGTGGAGTCGTGGGCGGCCCCCCGCTCGAAGACGGCGGCGGCGTCCTCGTCGCCCCGCTCCGCGGCGAGCGCCGCGATCCGCTCGCGGAACTCCTCGGGCCCGTGGTCGTCGATCCGCTCCCAGAGGGCGGCGACCCGCCCCTCCCACCCGCTGTCGCTGCCCGGCTCGTCGTTCATGCCGCCACCCTACTCACGGGGCCGCGCCCGGCCGCCTCAGTCCCCGCCGCCCCCGCCGCCGTCGGAGCCGCCGCCTCCGCTGTCCCCGCCGCCGTCGCCGCCCCCCGAGTCCCCGGCGTCGCCGCCGTCGGAGCCCCAGCCGTCGCCGCCGCCGGGCTCGTTGTCGAAGCCGGAGGTGCCGAGGTTGCTGAACCAGGGGCGGGACCAGTCGGTGTCCACGGCGGCGGGTTCGTACCCCTCCCGGATGCGCCACTGGGCGGGGAAGCGGGCCAGGCCGGTGGTGTCGCCGAGGCCGAAGGCGGCGGCGAAGGCGTGGGCCATGACCGCGTCCAGCGGGTCGGAGGTCTCGTGGCCGACGGGGCCGAGGGGCAGCAGGAGCGGTTCCGGTCCGGTCGGCCGGCGGCGCGGCGGCCGGGCCAGGAGGGCGACGCGCACGCCGTCCCGGAGCAGCCAGGAGCTGGTGGAGCCGTACCGCCGCAGCTCCCACAGCCGCCCGAACGGTCCGGGCGGCGCGGGGAACTCCGCCTCCACCACGCTCTTGGACTTGCGCAGCTTCTTGTGCGTCAGGCGGAGTTCGGCCGCCGTCTCGCCGACCGTGAGGGTGAGGCCCCGGGACGGGTGGGGCTCGGCGGGATGGAAGCCGTACGGTGCCCGGATCCGTACGGTGGGGGCGTTCGGGCCCCAGACGTCCACCCGCACCAGGCGCCGGTCCACGGCGACGGTCACGTCCCCGTGGGGTCCGGGCGCGGTGCGGCGGGCCAGCCACAGCGGCACGCCCTCGGCCCCGGCCCGCCGGGCGAGCGTGGCGACCCACTCGGGGCCGCCGCTCAGCCGTACCGCCAGCTGCCCCAGCTCACGGGCGAAGTCGGCGGTCCTGCGCACCTTGAGCGGGGTGCTGGTGCCGGTGACGCGGACGACCGGGACGACGCCGGGGCCTTCGTCGAGGTGGGCCAGCGGCCGTTCGGTCCCGCCGCCGCCGAGCCACTGCCCGCGCAGGTACGCCTCGGCCATCGCGGCCAGGTTCAGCTCTCCGGCCGGCGTCAGCCTGCCGCCGCGCCGCACCCCCTCCTCCGTCAGTTCGACCGTACGGGCCAGTGGATTCCACGACCTCTCGCCGTACAGGACCTCGTTCACGTCTCCCCCTGTCGTCATCACGGACCGTCGTCATCACGGACCGTCGTCATCACGGACCGCCGTCATCGCGGACCGCCGTCATCGCGGACCGTCGTCTTCGCGGACCGTCGTCTTCGCGGACATGACGGCCGGCACCCATGGTGACCGACCGGTCAGTCCATGTTCACCACGCGGTCGGCGCGGTCGCGGTTGCGCGCGATCAGCCGGGCGTTGGACTCGTCGGAGCGGCTCACCCAGGCCTCGGCCTCGGGGCGGGCGCGGCCGAAGGCGATGTGGCGGGCGACGAGCCGGGGGACGCGGAGGGCGTCGGGGAGGTCGAGGTACCAGACCTCGTCGAGGAGGGGGCGGACCGAGGCCCAGGGGCCGGCGTCGTGGAGGAGGTAGTTGCCCTCGGTGACGACGAGCGGGGTCCCGGGCGGTACGGGGACGGAGCCGGCGACCGGCTCCTCCAGGGCGCGGTCGAAGGCGGGCGCGTAGACGACGGTCCCCGGCTCGGGGGCGCGCAGGCGGGCGAGGAGGGCGGCGTACCCCGCGACGTCGAACGTGTCGGGCGCCCCCTTGCGCTCCGCCCGTCCGAGCCGCTCCAGCTCGGCCCCGGCCAGGTGGAAGCCGTCCATGGGGACGAGGACGGCGAGCCCGTCGAGCCGCTCGACGAGCCGCGCGGCGAGGGTGGACTTCCCGGCCCCGGGGGGCCCGGCGAGGCCCAGCACCCGTCTCCGTCCCGACCGGGCGAGCCCCCGGGCGGACCCGACCAGTCCCTCGAACCCCTGCGCGTCCATGCGGGGCATTCTCCCACCGGGCCGGGCGGCGGGGGAGGGCTCCGCCCCTCGGGGCACCCCTCCCCCGACCCTCGTACGGACCCTCGCCGGGTCGAGGGTCGGGCCGGCCGCGACGCGGGTCCGCGCGGGGGGTTGCTGCACTTTCCACGTATTACGTTGGGGTAATGCCGTCCATCGCACTCGTCACGCTCGTCGTCCGTGATTACGACGAGGCCATCGCCTTCTACACCGACGCCCTCGGCTTCGAGCTGGTCGAGGACACCGACCGGGGCAACGGCACCCGCTGGGTCGTCGTCCGTCCGCTCGGTGCCGCCGGCGTCGGCGGGCTCGGGAACGCGGGCCTGCTCCTCGCCCGCCCCAAGAACGACGAGGAGGAGGCCTCCGTCGGCAACCAGACCGGCGGCCGGGTCGGCTTCTTCCTCCACACCGACGACTTCGCCCGCGACCACGCGCGGATGACGGCCGCCGGGGTGAAGTTCCTGGAGGAGCCCCGGCACGAGCCGTACGGCTCCGTCGCCGTCTTCGAGGACCTCTACGGCAACCGCTGGGACCTCCTCCAGCCGACCGCTCCGTAGCCACCGCCCCCGCCCCGCCCCGCTCCCGAGCGACGGCGGCGGCGGCTCGCGCGGCGGCTCGCGCGGCGCGACCGCTAATTCGCTGTCGCCGGAGCGGCGGCCCTCCCTAGACTCGCCGCACGGCCCGCCGCCCGGTGTGCCGTGCCGTCATGTCGACCGAGGGGAGCCGGCCGTGCGCAGTCACCCGTCGGCTGCCCGTGCCCGGCGCTTCGACGTGATCCTCGCCTCTCCCGCCTGCCGGTGACGGCTGCGCGCCCGTCACCGCAGGACCGTGCCGTACGCACCCGTGTGTACGGACGGTAATCGCGCTGTCCTGTCTCGGCACAGCAGCGAAAGGCACGTCACCGTGCGCGTTTTCCCGAACCCCCTCGTCCGCAACCTCGGCATCCTCGCCCACGTCGACGCCGGCAAGACGACCGTCACCGAGCGGATCCTCTTCCTGACCGGCGCCGTCCACAAGCAGGGCGAGGTCCACGACGGCACCACCGTCACCGACTTCGACCCGCAGGAGCGGGAGCGCGGCATCACCATCTCGGCCGCCGCCGTCAGCTGTTCCTGGGCGGACCACCGCCTCGCCCTCATCGACACGCCCGGCCACGTCGACTTCTCCGACGAGGTCGAGCGCGCGCTCCGCGTCCTCGACGGGGCCGTGGCCGTCTTCGACGCGGTCGCGGGCGTCGAGCCGCAGAGCGAGACGGTGTGGCGCCAGGCCGACCGGCACGGCGTGCCCCGGATCGCCTTCGTCAACAAGATGGACCGGGCGGGCGCCGACCTCGACGCGGCCGTCGCCTCGATCCGCTCCCGCCTCGGCGCCGTCGCGCTCCCCGTCCAGCTGCCCGTCGGCCGGGAGGACGGCTTCCGGGGCGTGGTGGACCTGGTCCGGATGCGGGCGTACGTGTGGGACGACGGCCTCGCCGAGACCGACGTCCCCGCCGGGCTGAGGGACGAGGCGGTACGCCGCCGACGCGCCCTGGAGGAGGCCGTGGCGGAGCTGCACCCCGACGCCCTGGAGGAGTTCTGCGCGGACGACACCCTCTCCGACGGGACGCTCGCCCGGGCGCTGCGGGCGCTCACCCTGGCCGGCACGGCCGTGGTGGTGCTGTGCGGCTCGGCGTACCGCGACCGGGGGATGGAACCGCTCCTGGACGCGATCGTCGCCTACCTGCCCGCCCCCACCGACCGGCCGCCGGTCGGCGGCGGCGAGCGGGCGGCCGATCCGCACGCCCCGCTGGTCGCGCTCGCCTTCAAGGTGAACGCGGCCCCGACCGGCCGCATGACCTATCTCCGCGTCTACGCGGGCGCGCTGACGAAGGGGGACACCGTGCTCGACACCGCCACCGGGCGGACGGAACGGATCTCGCGCGTGCTGCGCGTGCAGGCCGACCGTACGGCCGAGGTGTCCGTCGCCGTCGCCGGTGACATCGTCGCCGTCGTCGGTCCGAAGACCGTCCGCGCCGGGGCCACCCTGTGCGTCCCGGACGTGCCGGTCGTCCTCGAACCGCCCGTGCCCGCCGCGCCGGTGGTCTCCATGGCGGTGGAGGCGCGCCGGAGCACCGACACCGGCCGGCTGGCGACCGGGCTCGCCCGGCTCGTCGAGGAGGACCCGTCGCTGGTGGTGCGGACCGACCCGGAGACGGGCCAGACCGTGCTGTCGGGCCTCGGCGAACTCCACCTGGAGGTCGCGGTGGAGCGGCTGCGGCGCGACCGGGACCTGGAGGTCACGGTCGGCCGCCCGCAGGTCGCGTACCGCGAGACGGTGGTGCGGGGCGTCACCGGCCTGCTCCACCGGCACGTCAAACAGGACGGCGGCGCGGGCCAGTTCGCCCACGTCGTCATCGACGTCCGGCCCCTCGAAGGGCACGACGGAGAGGAGGAGTTCGCCTTCGCGTCGACGGTGACGGGCGGGCGGGTGCCGCAGGAGTACGTCCGGGCGGTCGAGGCGGGCTGCCGGGACGCGCTCGCCGAGGGCCCCCTCGGCGGACACCCGGTGACGGGCGTCCGGGTCACGCTCACGGACGGGGCGACGCATCCGAAGGACTCCTCGGAGATGGCGTTCCGCACGGCGGGCCGCGCCGCCCTGCGGGAGGCGCTGCGCGCGAGCGCCATGACCCTCCTGGAGCCGGTGGCCGAGGTGACGGTCACCGTCCCCGCCGAGTCCGTCGGCGCGGTCCTCGGCGACCTCGCGGCCCGCCGCGGCCGGGTCACGGACTCGCAGGTCAGGGGCGGTACGTCGGTGGTGACGGCGACGGTCCCGCTGGCCGAGCTGTTCGGCTACGCGACCCGCCTGCGCGGCCGCACCCAGGGCCGCGGCACCTTCACCACCCGCCCGGCCGGCTACGAGACCCTCACGGCCTGAGGTCCAGCTCGGCCCGTACCGTCTTCCCGACCGGTACGCGGTCGAGCACCTCCCACCGCGTCGCCAGCACCCCGACGAGCAGCAGGCCCCGCCCGCCCTCGTCGAGCGGCCCCGGCGACGCGGCGGGGGCGGGCCGGCACTCGCCCCGGGTGTCGGTGACGTCGACCCGCAGATGCAGCCCGGGCGCGTACAGGAGCCCCAGCTCGCAGTCGCGCCCGGGCACCCGCCCGTGGGTCACGGCGTTGGCGGCGAGCTCGGCCACGAGCAGCCCGGCGGTGTCGGCCAGCGCGGAGTCGTACGGGACGCCCCACTGGTGCAGTTGGTGGAGCGCCAGCCTGCGGGCGAGGCGGGCGCCGCGCGGGGTGGAGCTGAAGCGCTGCACGAACATACGTACGGTGACGGGCCGTTTGCGCGTCAGGGGGGTCGTCATGCGGCCAATCTGGCGGCGATCATGGCGCGTTACCAGCTACCCGACTCGTACTCCGGGCGCTGTACCAGTCCACTCGCTGGACTGTACCGGTCACTACCAGTGACGCTGATCCCGTTCGGTGCGAGCACACGGGTGTGGGAGGTGGCGTGGTGGCCGACGAGATCCCCAAGGGGAGCAGGCCCGAGACGTCGGAAAGCCTGAAGGCTTTCGGGGAAGTGGTCAAGGCCTTCCGCAGACGGGCGGGCCTGACACAGGAACAGTTCGCGCCACTGGTGGGCTACTCGGTCCCGATGATCGCCTCGATCGAGCAGGGGCGCCGCCTGCCGTCGAAGGAGTTCATCGACCGGGCGGAGGAGAAGCTGGACGCGTTCGGGGTGATCCGGGCGGCGGCGAAGCACCTGACGCGCAGGGCCGGGCTGGCGAAGTGGTTCGAGGAGTGGGCGGAGTTGGAGCCGCTTGCGGTGACGCTGTACACGTTCGAGAGTCGCCTGGTGCCGGGCCTGTTCCAGACGCCCGCGTATGCCCGAACGCTCTTCGAGAAGCAGATCCCGGCGATGGGGGATGACAAGATCGAGTCGAACCTGGTCGCCCGCATGGCGCGGGCGAGCATCCTCACGGGACGCCCAGAGACAATCTTCAGCTTCATCATTGAGGAGCATGTGCTGCGTCGCCAGATGGGTGGCGCAGAGGTCATGAGCGAGCAGATCGACCACATCCTCGACCTCGGCGATCGGCGCAACATCGACATCCAAGTGATGCCTCAGTCACGCGGGCATCACGCAGGTCTCGACGGCCCTTTGTGTCTTCTGGAGACCCAGGAGAACGCGTGGTACGCGTACTGCGAAGGCCAGGAGACCGGCCAGCTCATCTCCGACCTCAAAGTGGTCAGCATGCTCCAGCAACGGTATGCCAGGATGCGGGCACAGGCTCTGCCTGTAGAAGCATCCGTGGGCCTGTTGCGGGAGATCCGAGGAGCACTATGAGCACCACTGACCTGGCCTGGTTCAAGAGCAGCTACAGCGGTGGAAGCGGCGACAACTGCGTCGAGGTCGCCCTCTCCTGGCACAAGTCCAGCTACAGCGGTGGCGACGGCGACAACTGCGTCGAGGTGGCCGCCTGCCCCTCCACCGTCCACGTCCGCGACTCCAAGGTCCCGGACGGGCCGCGGTTCGCGGTGGCGTCCGCCGCCTGGACGGAGTTCGTCGCCCGGCTCGTCTGAGACGCGCACCACCCACCGAAGCCCGGTGTCACGGCCGCCGCCCGTGCCACCGGGCTTCGGCGTCCTCCCTGGCGGCCGGGGGGCGTGTGCCAGGATGCATGCCATGCACACCGATCCCGCCGCCACGTACCTCTCCGGCCTCTTCTCCCTCGAAGGCCGCACCGCGCTCGTCACCGGGGGCAGCTCCGGGATCGGGCGGGCGATCGCCGGGGCGCTGGCCCGGGCCGGGGCGCGTGTGGTGGTGCTGGCGCGCAGGGAGGCGGAGCTGGTCGCGACCGTCGAGGAGCTGACGGCCGACGGGTGCCGGGCGGCCTGGGTGAGCGCGGACCTGAGCACGCGGGAGGGGATCAGGGCGGGCGCGGAGGCGGCGGCCGAGGTGTTCGGCGAGCCGGACGTCCTGGTCAACTCCGCCGGGATCAACCTCCGTCCGCCCTTCGGGGAGCTGGGCGAGGAGGTGTGGGACACGACGATGACCGTGAACCTGGAGGCGCCGTTCCTCCTGGGGCAGCGGTTCGGGCCGGGGATGGCCGAGCGGGGCTACGGGCGGATCATCCACGTCACCTCCCAGCAGGCGCACCGCGCGTTCGTGCAGAGCGGGGCGTACGGGGTGTCCAAGGGCGCGCTGGAGTCGCTGGCCCGTTCGCAGGCCGAGGCCTGGTCCTCGTCCGGCGTCACCGCCAACACCCTGGTCCCGGGCTTCGTGATGACCCCGCTGAACGCACGCCTCTCCTCCGACCCGGACAGGGTCGCCGCGCTCGCCGCCCGGACGATGACCGGCCGCAACGGCCTCGCCGGGGACTTCGCCGGCGCGGCCGTCTTCCTGGCGAGCCCCGCCTCCGCGTACGTGACGGGCCACTCCCTCTTCGTGGACGGCGGTTTCTCCGTCCACTAGGACCCGCGGGAGCCCCCTCCGACTTACGCTGGCCGTGGTCACGACCGAGGCCGAACGAGGGGGGTACGCCATGCCGTACGAGACCGGCGCGATGGTGAGGCTGACGAGGGACGTCCAGGTGACCCCGGACGGGGCGGCGGCCCGGGGCGGTCTGCCCGGTCCGCTCTTCCTGGCCGAGGGCCTGGAGGGCCTGGTCACGAACGTGGCGAAGGAGGCCGGGGGCGGTTCGACCGCCGTCCAGGCCGGCCTCGCGGAGTTCGACCGGATCGTCGGCAACAGCCGGTTCACCGGCTTCACGGCCCACATGGTCGACGACCTCCGTCAGCGGATGGTCCAGCAGGTCGGGTACGGCTCCGGGGCCGCCGGAGCCGGGGGCGGGACCCGGGTCGCCTACCGGGTGCGGTTCGTGAACGGCTTCGTCCTCGACGGGCTCGAAGAGGACTCCCTGACCCGGGCCTGAGTCGCCCGCCACGGCCGCCCGTCCCGGCCGCCCACCACGGCCGCCCGCCCGGACTCAGACCGGGTAGACGATCGAACCCAGCGGCGGGCAGGGCAGCGGTACGGCGCCGGCGCCCGGGCGTTCCACGAAGGCCCGGGCCTCGGCGGCCCGCAGACGGCGGGAGTCCAGCTCGTCCGCGCCCCAGGCGTCGCGCCGGGCGCGGGCGTAGTCCCACGAGTCGTCGATGAGGCTGAGGGCGGTGTTGCCGGAGCTGCGCTGGAACTCCGCCTTCAGGGCGGTCCGCTGGAGCGCGCTCTGGGTCGAGGCGAAATCGAGGCGGGTGACCCAGACGCCGGACGTGTGCGGCCGGCGGGTCGGCATCGGGACCTGCGGGAGGGACGAGACGCCCGTGTCGAGGCGGCCGAGGTTGTCGACGCTCGCCTGCTGCGCGTCCCTCGACATGACCTGCATCTCCTGGTGCAGCCAGAAGACCTCGTCGAGGTCGGCCTGGGTGATGAGCATCCGCTGGTAGAGGGCGCGGAAGCGGGGGGTGCCGTGGAGCGGGCGCAGGGGGTCGGCGTGGAGCATCACGCAGTCGTTGAACCCGGCCGTCACCGCGGCGTCGAGGTGGAGGAGCGTCTGGTCCGTCCGCCCGTGCGCGAGGGCCAGCATGCCGAGGGTCGTGTGGCCCGCCGCGGCGAGCCACGCGCCGTCGGGGCCGAGCGCCGCGCCGCGCGCCACGACGTCCTGGAGGCCCGCGGCGGCGCCCGCGGAGGGCCCCTCGGTCAGGATCGCCACCAGCAGGTCGTGCACGCGGGTGGCCAGTGAGTCGACGGTGTCGGCCATGGATCTCCTCGAACCTCGATGGTGAAGTGCGCAAGGGCGATGGGGAGTTGCCTCGTCCGGCGGCCCCCCTCGGCATGACGGGCGGAAGGGGCCGACGGTTCCTTCCGCGGCGCCCTCACGCGAAGTCGAGCCCCCCGGTGCGCTCGCGCTTCAGCTCGAAGAAGCGGGGCTGCCGGGCCAGGACCCGGACCGCGTCGAAGAGTTCCGCGGCCTCCTCGCCGCGCGGGACGGCGCCGAGGACGGGGCCGAAGAAGGGGACGCCGTCGAGGTGGAGGGTGGGCGTGCCGACGTAGCGGCCCGAGGCGGGGTCCGTGCCGGCCTCGTGGCTGCGCCGGAGGGCGTCGTCGTACGCGTCGGTGTGCGCGGCCCCGGCCAGCTCCGCGGGGAGCCCCAGCTCCTCCAGGACCTGGGCGGTCACCCGGTCGAAGTCCTTGTCCCCGCCCTGGTGGACGCGGGTGCCGTAGGCCGTGTACAGGTCGCGCAGGACCTCTTCGCCGCACCGCTCGGCGGCGGCCGCGGCGACCCGCACCGGGCCGATCGACCGGTCCACCAGATCCCGGTACCAGTCCGGCAGTTCGTTGCCCTCGTTGTGGAGGTACAGGCTCATCACGTGGAAGCGGACGTCGAGCTCGCGGAGCCGTTCCACCTCCAGGATCCAGCGGGAGGTGATCCACGCGAAGGGGCAGGCGGGGTCGAACCAGAAGTCCACCCGGGTGCGGGTGGAGGCGGACGCGGAGGTGAGGGGGCGCTGGGCCTCGTCGATCGTCATGGTGACAGCCTGCCGGGTAGGCGGCCCTGGCGCGTGGGCCATTGTGGAGCCGTGGGACTGGGCCAATACCCGGCCGCCGACCCCCGCACGCACCCTCCGCGTTCGCTCCGGCACCGTGGGTGATCTGCGTAAAGGGCCTGCGCGCGGCGGTTTCTTCTGCTGGGATGGAGCCCGAGTGAACGCACGAGCGCGAGGGACGGGGGATGCGACGGGGGTTCGGTGAACGGCTGGGCCTGCCCGGCGCCCTGGGTCCCTTACCCCTCGCACCGCTCGCACCCCAGTACGACAGGCTGACGGAAGATCAGCGGACGGCGGGATTACGGTACGCGGGGGAGGCTCTGACGGACCCTCGGGAACGGTCCGACGGAAGCGTGTTCCTCTCCGTCCTGGACGGGGTCGCGCTGTGCACACCCCGCCGTCGGCGGCTCGTCGACGACGCCACCCTGCTCGCCCTCGCCGACGCCAGACCCGCGCACGCGCCGGTGCTGCGGCTGCTCGCCGGGATCCGGCGGCACGATCCGGCACTGCTCCGCCGGGTCCTCCTCTACCAACTCCTCCCCCTCGCCCGGCAGGGCGCCACCGACCTCGGACTCGACCCCGCCGAACTCGCCCTCCTGGCGAAGGCGTCACGCACCCTCCCCCAGCTGGACGACCGGCAGCGGACCGCCGCCGAGGCCCTCGCCCCGCTCTGGTCGCGGCGGCGGCTGCGGGCCTGCGCCCACGCCGTCACGGCCCTGGGACCGGACGCCCTGCGCGCCGACCCGTGGCTCGCCGCCTTCGACGCGCGGCTGCGGCGACGCCTGGACCGCTGCGACCGGGACCTCGCCGCCGCCGGGACCGACCCCGCCGGGGCCGAGGCCGGCTACCTGCGGGTCCTGGCCGTCGCCTCCGACGACGACGAGGCCGTGCGGGGCCTGATCCGCCTCGGGGCCGAAGCCGTACCCGCCTCCGCCGACGCCCCGATGACCGTCCGCCCCGTCGAGGGCGGCCGGGTCGCGCTCTCCTGGCCCGGCCGGCCCGGCGCCCGCTGGCGGGTCCTCCGCGACGGCCCCGGCCTGGCCCGCGCGGTACCGGTGCCCGGCACCGGCGGGACGGAGTCCACCGCGATCGACGCCGACCCGCCGGTCGGACTCCGGGTGCGGTACGCCGCCTTCCCCGTGCGCGACGGACGGCCGACCGGAGCCCCGCTCGTGTCGCGGCCGCTGCTCGTGGCGCCCGACGCCGAGGAGGCCGCCCTGGAGGACGGACCCGGCCGGATCGCCGTGCGGTGGCAGCGGCCCCGTACCGCCTCCGCCACCGTCCTGACCCTGACCGGACCCGGGTCGGGACCCGGCGCCCCGGTCGTCCGCCACACCGTCGACCGAGCCCGCGAACACACCTTCGCCGACCTCGAACCGGGCCGCTACGCACTGACCCTGACCGCACGTCACCCCTCGCCCGCCGGCGGGACGGTGGACGCCCCCGGGATCCGGCGGACCGCCACCGTCCACCCCTGGCCCCGGCCGCTCACCACGCTCACCGCCGACGCCGGGCCCGAGGAGGGCGTGCGGTTCACCGGGCACGGCGCCGAGGGCGCCGAGGTGCGGATCGTGGTCTGGCCCGAGGGGACCGCGCCCGCGCCCGGCACCGAACTGCGCACCGCCGCACTGCCCGCCCCCCTGCCCTGGGCCCGCTACGGCGCGCCCGGCCGCACCACGCCGGACACCGCCTTCGCCGGGCTCGTCAGCGCCGTCACCGTGCTCGGGGAACGGGCGCTCGCCGGGCCCGGGGTACGGCTCGACGTGCCCGGCCCCGTCGGCACGCCCCGGGCCGTGCGCGAGCCCGGCGGACAGGTGCGGCTCCTCTTCGACTGGCCGTCCGGCGCGGGCGCCGTGGTCGCCGTCTGGGACGGCGGCGAACTGCGGATCAGCCGCAGCTCCTACGTCCGCGAGGGCCTCCGGCTCCCCCTCGGGCCCGGCCCCTCGCACGTGACGCTCCGGCCCCTCGTCCCCGGGGGACGCCCCGGGGACGGCGGGACGCCGGCCGTCGGTGTCCGCCGCGCGCCCGTCGGCGTGGACGTCCCCGGGGAGGCCGTGGTCCGGTACCGGCTGCTGACCCGGCGGCGCGGGCTCGGCCGACGGGTGCCGTACGCCGTCGAGGTCAGCGCGGAGGGGCACGACCCCGCCGTGCCCCTGCCCGAGCTGGTCCTCGTCCACCAGGCCGCCGTCCGCCCCCGGCACGCCGAGGACGGCACCGTCCTGCTCAGGATCGACGGCGCGGAACTCGCCCGCGCCCCGCTCCAGACCCGCGAACTCCCGCCGGCCCCGGACCTCGCCCGCCCGCCGTACGCGCTCCGCGCGTTCCTGCTGGGCGACGGGGCCGGAGCCGTACGCCTCGAAGAACCCGCCCTCACGACCCTGGTGGTGCGCTGACATGACGACGGTGATCTGCCCCTACTGCTTTCACCGCACACAGGCCGCACGGCTGCCCTACCGCTGCCTGATGGCGCGGACCGGGCTGCGCGGCGGCACGCCCTGCGACCCCGAACGGGACGACCGGTGGGCGGGCTTCACCGGCTCGACCCGGGCCCCCGCCGCGTACATGCGGGGCCCCGTCTTCACCCCGCCCCGCACCCTCGGCGGGCTGCGCGGCCCCGGGCCCCGCGCCGAATGCCCGCACTGCGGCGTGCCCACCCCGGTCAGGGTCTGCGCGAACTGCCACAGCGACCTGCCCAGCGACTACTCCGAGCAGGACAGCCGGATCATCGCCCTCGTCGGCGCGAAGGCCTCCGGCAAGAGCACCTACGTCTCCGTCCTCGTCAACGAGCTGAGGCACCGGGTGGGGCAGGCCTACGGGGCGGCTCTCGCCGCCATGGGCGACGAGAGCCAGCGGCGCGACCGCGAGATGGCCGAGGACCTGTACGACCGGATGCGGCTGCCCGACGCCACCATCCCGTCCGCGGCCGGCTTCAACGACCCGCTGCTGTACCGGCTGAGCCTGCCCCGCAAGGGCTTCGGACGGGACGGCAGCCGGCACACCGCGCTGGTCTTCTTCGACGCGGCCGGCGAGGACCTCAAGTCGGCCGAGGCGATGAACCTCTACACCCAGTACCTCGGCGCCGCCGACGGGATCGTGCTGCTCGTCGACCCCCTCCAGCTCGGCGCCGTCCGCGACACCGTCGGCGACCGCGGCGGGCCCATGCCCGCCCGGGACACCCCCGCCCTCCAGATCGCCGCCGAACTCGCCACCCAGCTCCGCTCCCACGGGCGCGCCGGCTCCCGGGGCCGGGTCGACACCCCGCTGGCCGTCGCCGTCACCAAGACGGACACCGTCCGCGGCATGCTCGACCCGCACTCGCCGCTGCTCGGCAACGCCCCGCACGCCGGCGGCAGGTACGACCCGGCCGACCGGCTCGCCGTCCACGAGGAGACCCGCTCGCTCCTGGAGGGCTGGGGCTCCGGATCGCTCTGGCGGCAGCTCGAACGGGACTTCTCCGACGTGTCGCTCTTCGGCATCTCCGCGCTCGGCGCGCCGCCGCCCGACGCCTCCCCCGCCGACGCGCCCGCCGCCGGACCCCAGCCGGTCCGCGTCGAGGACCCGCTGCTCTGGCTGCTCGCCCGGCGCGGCCTCGTGCCCGTCGCCAAGCCGCCGCGCGAGAACGGCAAGGGGGTGCCGGCCGCGTGAGCCTCCTCCAGATGCACTACACCTCGGCCCCGCCGGGACCCGACGGCGCCGGCTTCCGGTTCACCGCCGTCAGCCCCGGAGTGCCGCACGCGGTGCTGCGCGAGGCCGAACAGCTCGTCGGCTACGAGCCGCCCCGGGACGCCCCGGCCCGCCCCAGCGAGGCCGAACTCGGCGCCTTCCCCGAGATGTTCGGCTTCACCCGGCTCTCCGACGGCAGCGGACTGCTGAGCCGGACCGTCTACACCGGCGCCGACTACAGCGGACGCTGGGGCAACTTCCACGCCCACGCCGTCCTCGTCCCCGCGGGCGAACCCCTCCCCGACGACCTGCCGCCGATCGCGCTGTGGGGAGCGGCCGAGTGGACGGACCGCTCCCCCCAGGACGGCCCGCCGCCGCCCCTGGACCGGCTCACCCCCCGGCTCCCGCACGACCTCGACCCCCTGCTCACCGCGTTCGCGGCCGGGACCGGACCCCGGCTCGCCGCCCTCCTCGCCGACCTGCGGCGCCTCACCGAGGACCCGCAGGCCCCCCAGGTGGTGCTCGCCGAACACGACACCCGGGACATCGCCCACTGGCTGCTCGTCGCCTGCGCCGCACTCCCCCGCGACGTGGCCCGGAGCCTCACCTTCACCACGTACACCCGACGGCCCCAGCACGCCCGCCACCAGGTCGTCGGCGTCCGCCCCGAGGACGCCAGGGCCGTCACCGGACAGCCGCACCGGTACGCCGTCCACGACCGCTCCGACGACCGCGCCGAACCGCCCGCCACCGACGACGTGTGGGCGCTGACCGCCGCCGCCGTCTGGGCGGCCGGCGCCAGCGGGCTCTTCAAGCGGGCCCAGACGCTCCCGGGCGCCGGGCCCTTCGCCGCCGGGCCGCTCGCCGCGCTCGCGCTGACCGAGGGCGTCGCCGTCCCGGCCGGCGCGGTCGCCGACGCCGCCGAATGGGCCGCCGCCCACCCCCGGGCCCTGAACGAGACGGCCCTGGAGTCCTTCCTGCGCGCCGTCTGCGAGGAGGGCCGGCCCGGCGCCCTCGCCCCGGCCGCCCTCGCCACCCTGCTCGACGCCTTCCGCGACACCGTCCCGCTCGCCGTGACCGCCCCGGTCACCGCCCGGCTCGTCGCCGCCGCCGTCCACGACCCGACCGCCACGCCCCCGCCCCTGCCGCCGGGCGCGCTCCCCGAGCCGTACCGCGGCCGGCTCGCCGCCGAACTCGGCGAACCGGTCCGGGCCGGGCTCGCCACCCCCACCACCCCGCTGCGGCGGACCACCGGACTCCTCGGCACCGCGAAGGCGCTCGGCGTCGAGCACGAGGACCTGCTGCCGGGACTCGCCGAGCGGCTCTGCCGACGGGTCCTGGACCACTCCGCCACCGCGCCCGACGCCGTACGGGACGTGCCGGACGTCCTGGCCGGCTCCGAGCGGCTCCGCATCCGCTTCCTCGACCTCCTGGAGACCCGGGCCGCCGACCATCCGACGGCCGTGGCCCGCGCGCTGCGCGCCGTCCCCCTGCCGCTCGGCGACGGCCCCGGGGACCGGCCCCACCTGCGGCTGTGCGCGGCCGCAACGAAACCGAAGCCCGGCACCGGGAACCGGACGACGGTCCTGCGCGAGCTGTACCGGGCCGCCGGCACGGACGGCCCCGGCACGCCGCTGGTGCTGCGCACCGCCCTGAGCCTCGTCTGGCCGGACCGCACCCAGACGGCGGCGGAGGCGGCCGCCCTCCTCGACGACGGGGCCGCCCTCCACCAGGCCGCCGGCACCTGGAACGACCTGGTCGGCGCGGCCGTCGACGCGCCCGCGAGCGACACCGGCGCCCCGCTCCTCGCCAAACGGCTGCTCGCCGCGGGCGTCGAGGCGCTCGGCCGCTCGGTCGTCGCCGACCTCAAGCTCCTCTCCCTCGTCCACGCCCTCCAGCACCCCGACGGCGACCCCAGCGTCCCCCACGGCAACCTCGTCCACCGGGTCCAGGGCCTCTCCTACAACGCCCGGCCGGCCGTCCAGGCCCGCGCCGCGCACGCCCTGGCCCTGCTGCTGCTCAGGCCCACCCGGCCGGCGGAGGAACTCAAGGCGCTGGCCGAGAGCAACGACCCGACCCTCATCGACGCCTACGACAAGGCGGCCCGCTCCCCCGTCCTCACCGACTTCCTCGCCGCGCCGCACCGCGTCGCCGACTGCTACGTCGTCTGGACCTCCCACGAACACGTCGGCCCGCTCTGGGAACTGACCCGTCTCGGCCTCCTCGACGAGGTGCTGCGGCCCGTCGTGCGCAAGCTGCCCGACGACCAGATCCGGGCGGCGGCGGCGCTCGTCGCGCGGTCGGCGCCCGCGCGGCGTGGCGCCTTCGAGGAGTGGTGCCGTCCGGCCGGCGGGGTGAAGCAGCTCTTCCGCCGCTTCGGCGGACGCCGGCCCGACAAGGCCCAGGAGCCCCGCTGGGGCGACGTCCAGCGGCCCGGCGACGGGGGGAGGTGACGGCATGGACGGCGGACGACTGACCACCCTGGTCCTCACCGCGCTCGTCGCGCTGTGGGCCGTCACCGCCCTCGCGGTCTGCGTCGGCAACGCGTTCTGGAAGCTGCTCGCCCTCGCCGTGAGGCAGGCCGTGGTGGAACTCGGCCCGTTCGACGCCGGCCGCTCCGACCAGCGGGTCATCGCCATCGGCGCCGAACCCGCCCACCCCTCGTACTGGGCTCGGCAGCTGTGGACCGATGCGAGGGGCGTCATCGGGGCCGGACTGCGCGCACCCTGGCGGCGGTGGCGGGACCACTGGATGGCGACCGTCGCCGCACGGCTCCTCCAGCGGCGCAACCCCTCCACCGGGCGGCGCGGCGCCAACCCCGTCACCCGGCTCTGGCTGCTGCTCATGGGCCCCGGCACCGCGCTCGGCGCCACCGTCGCGGTCCTGCTCGTCGCGGTGCTGCACGGCGCCGCGCTGCTCCTCTTCGGCCTGCTCACCGCCGCCGTGTGGACCGGCTGGCTCCTCGCCGTCGGCCTGCTGCGCGGCGCCGAGCGCGCCTGGCTGCTGTTCTTCCGGGTCCGGACGGTGTGCCCGCACCCCGGCTGCCACCGGCCGGTCCCGCTGGCCGCCCACCGCTGCCCGCAGTGCACCACCGAGGTCCACCGGGAACTGCGGCCCGGACGGTACGGCGTCTTCCGGCACGCCTGCCGGTGCGGGGCCCGGCTG
The DNA here is from genome assembly GCF_042794995.1 of Streptomyces sp. NPDC056503. Taxonomy (NCBI): domain Bacteria; kingdom Bacillati; phylum Actinomycetota; class Actinomycetes; order Kitasatosporales; family Streptomycetaceae; genus Streptomyces; species Streptomyces sp. NPDC056503. The sequence continues at coordinate 18,251 of NZ_JBHTST010000009.1, read as the reverse complement.
CCCTCCTCGCTGCTCACCGGCCGGGCGCGGGTCCCCGCCGAGTGCCCCGCCTGCGACCGGCCGCTGCCGCCGTCGCTGGCCACCACCCGGGTGGTGCACGTCCCCCTGATAGGCGCCTCCTCCTCCGGCAAGACCATGCTGATGGCCGCCGTGGTGGCCGGGCTGCGGTCCTGGGCCGCGAGCGGGGCGCTCACCCTCGACTACGCCTCCGACGCCGACCGGCACGACGGCGCCCTCCTCGACCGGCGGCTGCGGGACGACGACTGGGCGCTGAAGACCCAGGGCGACCAGCGGGCCTGGATGATCCTCGTCGGCAAGGGCCCGCGCCGCCGGCTGCTCTATCTGTACGACCCGATGGGCGAGGCCCTCCAGGGCGCCGACCGGCTGCGCGAGCAGCAGTACCTCGCCCACGCCGACGGGGTCCTCTTCGTAGTCGACGTCCTCGCCGACCGGGCCGTGCGGCAGCGGATCGCGGAGGGCGACAGCGCCGCGGCCGCCGACGCCCGGCCCGCCGCCCAGGGACCCGTCGAGACCTTCGACGGGCTCAGCGGCGAACTCACCGCACTCGTCGGACGGAGAGGAAAGCTGCCCGTGGCCGTCGTCGTCACCAAACGGGACGTGCTCGACCGGATCGCCTCGCTGCCGCCCGCCGGCGCGCACGTCGACACCTGGCTGACCGGACTCGGCCTCGGCGGCCTCGTCCGCAACTTCACCCACCAGTTCGCGACCGCCCGCTACTGGTCCGTCAGCGCCTTCACCGCCACCGGCACCGGCGCCCTCGACCCCGAGGGCCGGCGGGCCGCCGAACCCGTCCTGTGGCTGCTCGCCCGGTCCGGACTGCGGGTCGGCGCGCTCGTCGACGCGCGGGAGCGCCCCACGGGGGTGGGCGGCCGATGACCGTCGTCACCCCGCGGGTCGCCCGCTCCCGGAAGGCCGTACGCGCCCTGCTGACGGCGGCCACCGTCCTCGTCCTCGCGGCCGCGGCCCTCGGCGCCGTCTACGGAGCGCCCGGGCTCCTCGACGCGATCGTCCGGCTCGCCGAGGACGTCCCCGCCCGCTGGGAGGAGCTGACGGCCTCCGGCTCCACCCCCTGAACCGCTCTCCACCGTCCCCGAACCACCCACTCCCCAGGAGGAAATCGTGACCGACCTCCCCGGCGGCGCCATGGCGAACCGCCCGGTGCACTTCATCTGGCTGCTCGACACCTCGTACTCGATGTTCGGCGAGAAGATCGGCCAGCTCAACTACGCGATCCGGGAGGCGATCCCGGAGATGCAGGCGGTGGCCGACGACAACCCGGCCGCCCAGCTCCTGCTGCGCACCATCACCTTCTCCACCACCGCCCGCTGGCACCACAAGGACCCGGTGTCGGTGCACGACTTCACCTGGCAGGACGTGGCGCCCGACGGCACCACCAACCTCGGCGAGGCGCTGCACCTGGTCGCCGGGGAGCTGCGGACCCCGCCCATGCCGGAGCGGGCCCTCAAGCCGGTGATCGCGCTGGTGTCCGACGGGGCGCCGACCGACGACTGGCGGGCCGGACTCCGGGCGATCGAGGCGACGCCGTGGGGCCGCAAGGCGGTCCGGGTGGCCATCGCGATCGGCTCGGACGCCGACCGGGGCGTGCTCCAGGAGTTCCTGGCCAACCCGGAGCTGCGGCCGCTGGACGCCAACAGCCCCAAGCAGCTGGCCGCCGCGATCCGCTGGGCGTCGACGGCCGCGGTGAAGGCCGCCTCGCAGCCCGTCGCCGCGGGCACCGGAGCGGGCGACGGCCCGACGAAGCCCGCCGCGCCCTACGCGCCGCCGGTGCTGGCCACCGACGACGACGACGTGTGGTGAGCGCCCTGCCGACCTGGGAAGTCCTCCACACGAGCGTCATGGGGCTCGGCAAGAAGCTCAACCAGGACTGGGGTCTGGTCGACGGCACGGGATCGGCGGACGACCCGCTGGTCCTCGCCGTGGCCGACGGCCACGGCTCCGTCTCGTACCCGCGCAGCGACCTCGGTGCGCGCTTCGCCGCCGACCTCTTCGCCGCCAAGGGGCGGGAGTTCGGCGCGCTGGTCCGCCCGGGCCGGCTGCCCCGGCTGCTCGACTACGCCCGCTACGAGCTGCCGGAGCAGCTGGTGCGGGACTGGCAGGCCAGGGTGTGGGAGCACTGGGGCCGCCAGCCCGGCCCCGAGGGGGCCGACGCGGCCCGGGAGGACGTCCTGCGGCTGTACGGCTCCACCCTCATCGGGGCCGTGATGGCGCCGGGTCTCTTCGTCGCCTGGCAGCTGGGCGACGGCGAGCTGACCGTGGTGGACGAGGACGGGCGGGTACGGCTGCCGCTCGCGCCCGAGCGGGCCGAACTCGGCGACGAGACCGCCTCCCTGTGCATGCAGGAGGCGTGGCACCTGATCCGGGTGCACTGGGAGCCGCTGCCCGACCCGGAGCGGGGCCCCCGGCTGGTGGCCCTGTCGACGGACGGCCTGTCGAAGAGCTTCACCTCGGACGAGGGTTTCACCGCGTTCACGGCGGGGCTGTACGAGCGGCTGGCCGAGCGCGGTGTGTCCGGGATCGCGGAGGACGTGCCGCGCTGGCTGGAGGAGGCCTCCCGGCACTCCGGCGACGACACCACCCTGGCGCTCGCCCGGCGTACGGAGCGGGCCCCGGATCCGCGGGAGGCGTGGGCCACGGCTCCGGCTCCGGCGCCGCCGTGGGACGCCGGGGCGGGTGTGGATCCGTCATCCGATCCATCGGGTGCGTCAGGTGCATCGGATCCCACATCCGATGCGTCGGATCCAGCATCCGATGCGTCGGATCCAGCATCCGATGCGTCGGATCCAACATCCGATCTATCGGATCCAGCATCCGACCCATCGGATCCATCCGACGGCACGAGGAACGACGACGAGGAGACGGAACGACCATGAGCGGCATGCTCGACAACGGGGACACGCTGACGACCGGCACCGGGGAGACGCTCTTCGTCGACCGGCTGCTCGGCCAGGGCGGCCAGGGCGAGGTCTACCGGGTGACGCTCCCCGACGGCTCCGCCAAGGCGCTCAAGTGGTACTACCCCGAGAGCGCGACCCCGCAGCAGCGGCAGGTCGTCGAGGACCTGGTGGCCCGGGACTTCGACGACGAGCGGTTCCTGTGGCCGACCGCGTTCGTCGACGCGGCACCGGACCGCTTCGGCTATCTGATGGACGTGCGCCCCGACCGCTTCCGGGGGCTGCCCGAACTCTTCCGGCGGACGGTCACCACCACCTACCGGGAGCTGCTGACCGCCTGTCTGTACACGGTGGAGGCCTACCAGGCGCTGCACTCGCGCGGCATCGCCTACCGGGACATCTCCTGGGGCAACATCTTCTTCGACCCCGCCACGGGTGACGTCCTGGTCTGCGACAACGACAACGCGGTGGTGGAGGGCGACCAGAGCGGCATCTCCGGCACCATGGGCTTCATGGCCCCGGAGCTGGTCCGCGGCGACCCGGGGTCCATGCCCGGCACCCAGAGCGACCTGCACTCGCTGTCGGTGCTGCTCTTCATGTTCCTGGTGAACCACCACCCCTTCAAGGGCGCCAGGGAGCTGGCGATCCGCTGTCTGGACGAGCACGCGGAGCGCCGGCTGTACGGCCGCGACCCGCTGTTCGTCTTCGACCCGGACAACGAGGACAACCGTCCGGACCCGGTGGAGCACACCACGGCGAGGCTGCTGTGGCCGCTGGTGCCGCCGTCGCTCCGGAAGCTGTTCACGCAGAACTTCACCGTGGGGCTGCGGGAGCCCTCGGCCCGGGTGCGCGAGTCCCAGTGGCGCGACGCCCTCCGGGCGGCCCGTGACGCGGTCGTGGAGTGCCCGAACTGCGGCCGGCAGAACATGACCGAGCCGGGCGCGGCGACGCCCGGGACCTGCTGGAAGGACGGGGCTCCGCTGGTGCTGCCGCCCCGGCTCGTGGTGACCACCCCGCCGCCCCGGACGGAGCGGCACATCATGCTGGGGCGGGCGGCGCGGATCCACCGCCACCACCTGACCGCCGAGCCGACCCGGCACGACTACTCGGACGGCAGCCTGGTCGCCGAGCTCGTCGAGCACCCGCAGAAGCCGGGCCGGTACGGGCTCGCCAACCGCTCGACGGAGGCGTGGACCGGCACCCGCTCGGACGGCACCAGCCAGCGGATCGTGCCGGGCCAGACGGTGCCGCTGCGCGCCGGTCTCGCCCTCGAACTGGCCGACGGCGCCCGGGCCGAGGTCCGCGCCCGCTGATCCGGCCGGCCGGCGGCCCCTGAGCGTCCGCCCGGGTGCGCCGCACCCGGGCGGGGAGCGCTCAGCCGCCGAAGAACGCCAGGATCCCCTGGAGCAGCGCCATCCCGCCGCTGCCGACCGTGACGTACGGCTCGACGGCGGCGAGAGCGGTGCGCACCCTGCCCTCGTCGACGGGACGGTTCTCCCGCTCGGCGGCGGCGAGTTCGTCCCGTACCGTCTCCGCCCGCGTGACCACGGGGGTGGCGGCGGGCTGCTCGCGCAGCAGGGCCACCAGCTGCTCGGCGAGTTCGCGGGCGCCGACCGGCTCGGCCGCCTGGTGGAAGTGGTTGTTGGTGACGGTGTTGTCGTTGCCGAAGGCGTTGCCGCTGACCGGACCGTTGAAGTTGAAGGTGTTCACGGGGTCCCCTTTCCTTGTGCCCACTGCCCGCCGGGGCCGGGCTGTCCGCCGCCCGCACCGGGCTGGCCGGGGGTGTTCTGGACGACGTTCTGGTGGCCGAAGGCGTTGCCCTGGACGATCCCGTTGAAGTTGTACGTCGGGTTCGAGTTGATGATCTGCTTCGTCGAGTCGAAGGACGCGCTGTCGATGTGATGGTCCTTCAGGAAGCGTTCGGTGGCGATGAGGATGCCGCCCTGGAGGCGCTGGAGGTAGTCCTGGGCGTCGGCCGAGTCGCTGAAGAGCATCTGCTCCGCGTCCGAGACGCGTTCGCGGAGGCTGTCGGTGGCGCCGTGGTCGTACAGCGTGTTCCGCCGGGTGATGTCCCGACGGGCGCGCTCCAGGGCCCGGGCGCGGGTGCGCCGGAGGGAGCGGCGCCGGGCGGCGCGGGACCAGGAGCCGGTGAGGCAGCGCCACCAGATGGCGTTGGTGCCGCTGATGAGCATCCTGACCCGGTCGAAGCCCTGGGTGGGGAGGGTGGTGACGGTGTAGTAGCGCGTGGCCGGCGGCGGGATCACGAAGATCATGAACTCCCAGGAGAGGCTGGGGGGATGGAGCCGCGCCCGCATGTGGACGGAGACGACGACCCGGCCGCCGTCGCTGATCCGCTCCAGGCTGAGGTAGGTGCGGGTGCCCGCGCCCGGCTTGATCAGGCCGCTGCGGACGAGGTCGGGGGAGATCTGGGGGCGGGGGCGGTCGACGCGCGAGTCGAGGAGTTCGCCGACGAGGTAGGGGACGTGGTCGCCGGAGACGTACAGGCGGTTCCTGGCGCGCAGCCCCTCCAGGCCGGATATGTTCTCCATCTCGCGGGCGACGAAGGTGTGCAGGTCGACCGCGTCGAAGGGCCGGACGGTGAGCTTCCGGCCGGGGTGGGCGGGGTCGTCGGCGGGCTGCGAGACGTCGACGGGGTGCCACACGACGTCCTTGACCTTCTCGCCGTGGCCGACGAAGGGGTCCTGGTGGCCGGCGGTCGCCGTGTACGCCAGGACGTTGGCCTTGGCGAGGGCCCGCAGCCGGTCCTCGGCGTCGCTCTCGACCGGCGGGGCCTGCTGCTCCGGACGGGTGTCCTCCTGGAAGACCCGCTGGGCTTCCCGCCAGGAGACAGCGAGGTCGTGGTGGGTGGCCCACCAGCCGCCGACGAGGGCGGCGAGGCCGATCACGGCGCCGGCCCACGTCAGGAGCGGATCGACGGCGAGGCCGAAGGGGACGAGCACGACGCCCAGCCAGAGCGCGAGGAACAGCAGGGAGAGGGTGCGGTCCCGGGCCCGGACCCGGCGGGCGGCGACCCGCGCGTGCCGGGCGAGCGCGACCAGGTTGATCCCGAGCGGCAGCCCGAGGGCGGTCAGCCGGTCACCGGTGAGCTCGACGTCCGTGTCGTGGGCGAAGGTGTCGTCGAGATAGACGTGCGCGCAGAGCTTCCTCGTCACCGCGTCCTTGCGGTAGGTGGGAAGCGGAGCTAAGTGCCGGCCGGCCATGCGGTCCCCCTGATCCGTCTCCGGACACCCTAGGGGGGACCGCCCGGTCGTGTCAGTCCTCCGCGGGCGCCAGCCTGAGGGAGATCGAGTTGATGCAGTAGCGCTGGTCCGTGGGGGTCGGGTACCCCTCACCCTCGAACACGTGACCGAGGTGCGAGCCGCACCGGGAGCAGAGGACCTCGGTGCGGACCATCCCGTGGGAGGTGTCCGCGACCAGCTCGACGGCCTCGCTGTCCTTCGGGTCGAAGAAGGACGGCCAGCCGCAGTGCGACTCGAACTTCTCCTTCGACGTGAAGAGCTCGGCCCCGCAGGCGCGGCAGGAGTAGACACCCTCGGCCTTGGTGTCCGTGTACTCGCCGCGGAAGGCGGGCTCGGTGCCGGCCAGCCGGAGCACCTGGTACTCCGACGGGGTCAGCTGTGCCTGCCACTCCGCGTCCGACTTCTCGACCTCGTACGCCATCGTCCGTCCACTCCCTCAGTTCGCCAGGCGGGCCAGGATCAGCGGACCGAGGTCCGTGACGTCACCCGCGCCCATGGTCAGAACGAAGTCGCCGGGCCGCGCCATTCCCGCGATCGCGTCGGGGACGGCGGTCTTGTCGTGGACGGCGGTGACGTCGGCGCCGGCCACGCGGGCCGCGTCGAGGATCAGCTCGCTGGTGACGCCGGGGATCGGGTCCTCGCGGGCCGGGTAGATGTCGAGGACGACGGAGCCGTCCGCGAGGGCCAGCGCCTCGCCCATCTCCTTGCCCAGCTCCTGGGTGCGGGAGAAGAGGTGCGGCTGGAAGACGACGAGGAGGCGGGAGTCCCCGGCGGCGCCGCGCATGGCCTCCAGGTCGGCGGTCATCTCGGTGGGGTGGTGCGCGTACGAGTCGATGACCTGGACGCCGGCGGCCTCGCCCTTGAGCTGGAGGCGGCGGCCGACGCCGGTGTAGGCGGTGAGCGCCTGGGCGAGGGCGGCCGGGTCGAGGCCCGCGCGGGCGCCGGCGGCGAGGGCCGCGGCGGCGTTGTGCGCGTAGTGGCGGCCCGGGACGGAGACGGTGAAGGTGTGCTCGGCCCCGTCGAGGGCGACGGTGACCTCGCTCTTCATGCCGTTCGGGACGATCTTGAGGATGCGGGCGTCGGAGCCGTCGCCCTCGCCGACGGTGACGATGGCGAGGTCCTCGCGGCCGGCGGCGGCGACCCGGGCGGCCAGCTCGCGGGCGCCGGCGTGCTCGCCGACGACGAGGGTGCCGCCGGGGCGGAGCTTCGCGGCGAACTTCTCGAAGGACTCGTAGATCTCGTCCATGGAGGCGTAGTTCGCGTGGTGGTCCAGCTCGACGTTGAGGACGATCGCGACCTGCGGGTCGTACTTCTGGAAGCTGCGGTCGCTCTCGTCGGCCTCGGCGACGAAGACCTCGCCGGCGCCGTGCCGGGCGTTGGTGCCCGGGCCCGAGAGGTCGCCGCCGATCGCGTACGAGGGGTCGAGGTCCAGCTCGGTGAGGGCGACGGCCAGCATCGAGGTGGTCGTCGTCTTGCCGTGGGTGCCGGCGACGGCGATCGCGGTCAGCCCGTCCATGAGGGAGGCGAGCGCGTCGGAGCGGTGCACGACCGGGATGCCCAGCTCGGCGGCGCGGGCCAGCTCGGGGTTGTCGGCGCGGATGGCGCTGGAGACGACGACGGCGGAGGCGTCGTCGGCGAGGTGCTCGGCGGCGTGGCCGAGGTGCACGGTGACGCCGTGGGCGCGCAGCGCCTCGGCGGTCGGGGAGTCCTTGGCGTCGCTGCCCGCGACCTTGGCGCCCCGCTGGGCGAGGATCTTCGCGATGCCCGACATTCCGGCACCGCCGATGCCGATGAAGTGCGGCCGTTCCATGGCGGCAGGGATGGCGGGTGCCATGCGGATCTCTCCCCGGGTGTGCGTACGACGTGTCGCTCCCAGCCTAGTGGCTGGCGGCGGGCGGGCCGGGGAACGGTCCGGGGACGCGGTGCTCCGCGCCCCCGGACCCGGTGCCGCTACTCGCTGTGGGCGAAGAGCTTCAGGACGGGGACGCCCACCTTGTGCCGGGCCCGGGAGGCCCAGTCCCGGTGGAAGAACTCCTCCACGTAGTGGGGGGCGGTCAGGACGATGACCTCGTCCGCCTCCGCCTCCTCGACGACCGCCTTCATCTTGTTCAGGGGGTGGTCCTCGACCACTTGTCCGACCGCCTCGCAGCCCGCCTCTCTCAGGGCCCGGAGCGAGTGCTCCAGGGCCAGCTCGGCCGGCTCGCGGGCCGCCTTGCCCTCCGGTTCGTCGCCCTCGCGGGCCGCCTCCTTGAGTTCGCCCAGGGCGACGTCGTCGATGGCGCGCAGCAGTACATCGGCCTGATCACCGCGCGGCTGCATCAGCACGATGAAGGACACGCCCTCGTCGCCGTGCAGGGTGGTGACGAATTCCACGTCCACGGACGTCAGGGGCTTCTCGATCATCAGAACGCTTGTGAACACCTCAGGAGCCCTTCTGCGGAAACCATCCTTCCCCGTGACCGCACGGGGACTGCGACTGTGATTGTGCCCAGCCGACGCTAAGCGGAACGACAAATTCCGCCGATTGTCAGATCCGACGGTAGCGGCTGAAGAGGAAGCCGTCCTGCTCCAGGAGAGAAGCCAGCCCAAAGCGTGTCGGAAGCGCGGTCGAAGGCCCGTGGGCGATCCGCTGGGCATCGCCCGCCGTCATCGTCGGGGAGACGGTCAGGCACAGCTCGTCGAGCACCTCGGCGGCCGTGAACTGGCCGAGCAGCCGGGGTCCGCCCTCGGTGAGCTGCCGGCGCAGCCCGCGCTCGGCGAGCAGGGCGACCGCGCGGGCCGGGTCGACGCCGGCCCCCTCACCGGCGAGGAGCACCTCGACCCCGGCCTCGCGCGCCGCCGCGATCCGCTCGGCGGGCGCCCCCGCGCCGGTCAGGACGAGGGTGGGGACCAGCGGGGAGGCGAAGAGCGGAAGGGTGAGGTCCAGGTCGAGGGAGGCGGTGACGACGGCGATGGCGGGGGCGGGGCCCTGCCCGGCGGCGGCCCGGCGGGCGGCGAAGGCCTCCCGGGCGCGAGCGGGCCGGTACCCCTCCAGGCGTACCGTTTCCGCACCCACCACGACCACGTCGGCGAGCCCCCGGAGCGTGCCGAAGATCCTCATGTCGGCGTCGGAGGAGAGCGGCTGCGAGCGGCCCTCGTGCTGCCCGGCGCCGTCGAGCGAGGAGACCATGTTGGCCCGCAGCCAGACCTCGGCCTCCGCCGGATAGGCATAGGCGTCGGCCAGCTCGTCGAGGGACCACTCCCGGTCTCCCCCGTTGACCTGGGGGTTCGGGGCTGTCATGTCCGTCACAGGAAACAGGCGTCGCATTCTCGCAGTCTGACACGGCGCTTACAGTGGTGAACTGTGTCGACCCGTGCCCTGAACGAAGCCGCCCCCGCAGCGGCGACCCCGCTCTCGCTGTGCTCGCGTGAGCCCCACGTCCCCGCCGACCGGCTGGTCGCGGAGATGGTCCCGCCGCCGCGCTTCGACTCGGTGCGCTTCGACACCTATCTCCCGGACCCGAACCAGCCCAGCCAGTGCGAGGCCGTCAAGGCCCTCTCCGGCTTCGCCGAGACCCTCGGCGGGGCGCACGCGACCGGCGCGGGCAGGCGCCGGTGGTTCGCCCGCAAGCCCGCCGCCCCGGCCGGCCCGCGCGGCGTCTACCTCGACGGCGGCTACGGCGTCGGCAAGACCCACCTGCTCGCCTCGCTCTGGCACGCCACGCCCGCCGAACCCTCGCTCAAGGCCTTCGGCACCTTCGTGGAGCTGACCAACCTGGTCGGCGCGCTCGGCTTCCAGAAGACCGTGCAGACCCTCGGCGGGCACCGCCTCCTGTGCATCGACGAGTTCGAGCTGGACGACCCGGGCGACACCGTCCTCGTCTCCAGCCTGCTCGGCAAGCTGGTCGAGGCCGGCGTGGCGCTCGCCGCCACCTCCAACACGCTCCCGGGCAAGCTCGGCGAGGGCCGCTTCGCCGCCGCCGACTTCCTCCGCGAGATCCAGGGCCTCTCCGCGCACTTCAAGCCGCTGCGGATCGACGGCGAGGACTACCGCCACCGGGGGCTGCCCGAGGCCCCCGCGCCCCACTCCGACCAGGTCGTCACGGAGACCGCGTACCGGACCCCCGGCGCCTCCCTCGACGACTTCCCCCACCTGCTCGACCACCTGGCCAAGGTCCATCCGAGCCGGTACGGCGCCCTCACCGACGACCTGACGGCGGTCTGCCTCACCGACGTCGGCCCGGTCCCCGACCAGTCGACCGCGCTGCGGCTCGTCGTCCTCGCCGACCGCCTCTACGACCGCGAGATACCCGTGCTCGCCTCCGGACTCCCCTTCGACCGGCTCTTCGGCGACGAGATGCTGAACGGCGGGTACAAGAAGAAGTACTTCCGCGCCATCTCCCGGCTCACCGCGCTGGCGCGGGACGCAAAGGGGCTCGTGGCGCAGTAGGTTGGGGGCCATACCCGATCGAAAGGGATCCACCATGGCCACCGTCCGTCACGCCCACACCATCTGGCAGGGCGACCTCCTCAAGGGCTCCGGCGTCGTCTCCCTCGACTCCTCCGGTCTCGGCTCGTACGACGTCTCCTGGCCGGCCCGCTCCGAGGAGCCGAACGGCAAGACCAGCCCCGAGGAGCTCATCGCCGCCGCGCACTCCTCCTGCTTCTCGATGGCGCTCTCGCACGGCCTGGCCGGCGCGGGCAACCCGCCCACCCGTCTGGAGACCAAGGCGGACGTCACCTTCCAGCCGGGTGAGGGCATCACCGGGATCCACCTCACCGTGCGCGGCGAGGTCCCCGGCCTCGACGCCGAGGGCTTCGCGGCCGCCGCCGAGGACGCCAAGAAGAACTGCCCGGTCAGCCAGGCGCTCACCGGCACGACGATCACGCTGACGGCCGAGCTCGCCTGACGTCGCGTCACCCCGCCCGCGCGAGGGCGGGATTACGCCATCCGAGGCGCAGTGGACCCGCGTCATGGCATCACGCGCACCCGTGCGTGGTACATGAAGCGGGTCCACACCTGTTTCGGCGGGAAGGCTCTCCCCCATGTCAGTGACGCGACGTCAGATCCTGGCCCGCACCGGCGCCTCCGTCGCCGGGATCGCCTTCACCGGCGCCCTGGCCGACCTCTTCACCGGCGCACCCGCCACCGCGCAGCCGCTCGGCGGCTACGGCCCCCTCCTCCCCGACCCGGCAGGCCTGCTCGACCTCCCCGCCGGCTTCTCCTACCGGGTCCTCTCCCGCGAGGGCGAGCCGCTCCGCTCCGGCGAGGGCGCGGTCCCCAGCCACTGCGACGGCATGAGCGCCTTCGCCGGCCCGCGCGGCGGCGTCCGTCTGGTCCGCAACCACGAGAACCGCCCCGAAGCCCGCCATCCGGTCCCGCTCGTGCCCGGCCTGGTATACGACCGGGGCGGCAAGGGCGGCTGCACCGTCCTCGACCTCGACGCCTCCGGCGAGGTCCGCTCCGAGCGCGTCGGCATCGCCGGGACCGCCGTCAACTGCGCGGGCGGCCCGACCCCTTGGGGCACCTGGCTGACCTGCGAGGAGACCGAGGACAAGGCCGGGACCAAGGGGTACGAGCGGGACCACGGCTTCGTCTTCGAGGTCGACCCGGCCGACCCGCGCCGCAGCGGCGCCGTCCCGCTCACCGCCCTCGGCCGCTTCGCCCACGAGGCCGTCGCCGTCGACCCGTACACCGGGATCGTCTACGAGACGGAGGACGCCTTCGAGCACCCCTTCGGCCTCTTCTACCGCTTCCTGCCCGAACGGCCGAACGGCGGACCCGGCTCGCTGCGCGCGGGCGGCACCCTGGAGGCCCTGCGGGTCCCCGGTGTCCCCGACCTGTCGGTGGTGCGGGAGGCGGGGACGGTCTTCGAGTCCGTGGAGTGGGTGCCGGTGCCGGACCCGCAGGCGACGGGGACGCCCCTCCGCTTCCAGGACTTCGGCCCCGGCGGGATCACCCACGCGCAGAAGCTGGAGGGCTGCTACTGGGGCGGCCAGAGCGTCCACTTCGTCTCCTCCTTCGCCCGGGCCTCCGACGGCTCCGGGGCCACCCACTTCGGGCAGGTGTGGAAGTACGAGCCGCGCGCCCGGCGCCTCACCCTCGCCGTCGTCTTCGGCCCGGACACCGACGTCCGGCTGCCCGGCGAGTCCCCCGACAACATCTGCCTGGCGCCCACCGGCGGCCTGATGGTGTGCGAGGACGGCGCCGGGGCACAGCACGTCTTCGGGGTGGACCGGAGGGGCGAGGTGTACCCGGTGGCCCGGGGCCGGCAGGACGTGGGGAAGCCGGGCGCCCCGGAGTGGGGCGAGTTCGCCGGCGTCACCTTCTCCCCGGACTCCTCGACGATGTACGTGAACTGCTACGAACCCGGCACCACGTTCGCCGTCACCGGCCCCTGGCGCTGACCGCCCCGCCCGGGGCGCCCTGATACGTGGTCCCGGCGGACCGGAAGCGGTACCGGAACCGGGCGGTCAGCACGCTGCTCCCGGAGCACCTGGAGGCGCTGGACCCCCGGTACCCGCCGGGCGACTTCGACGTGGCGGAGTGCCGGCGCCGGCTGCTCGCGACCTGAGCTCCGGCGCCTGACGGGTGACGCGGCCCGTCGTGGCCCGGGTACGACGGCAGCTGTTCGACTCCCATCGTATAACTTCCGTTCGTGACCATTTCTGTACGTAAAGTGGCGGCGCTCGGTCTGCTGAGCGCCGTTCTCGTCGGCTGCGGCGGGGGCGCCGACACCTCCTCCACGGGCCCGTCGGACCCGTCCGCCCCGACGACCCCGGCCGCCTCCGCCACCACCCCGCCCGCCTCCGCCACCCGGACGGCGAAGCCGACCGCGGCCCCGGGCGCGAAGCCCGCCCCCGCCGCGCCGCCCACCCTGGCCGCGGGACCCCAGGGCCGCACCCCGGTGTACGAGCGGCGGACCGGCCGGAGCGCGGAGAAGGTCGTCGCGCTCACCTTCGACGCCGACATGACCGCCGACCAGGGCCCCCGGGCGGCGAGCGGCGAGCGCTTCGACAACCCGGAGCTCATCGCCACGCTCCGCCGCCTGAAGGTGGACGCCACCATCTTCATGACGGGCCGCTGGGCGGAGGAGTACCCCGACCAGGTCCGCGCCATCGGCGGCGACCCCCGCTTCGAGATCGCCAACCACTCCTACAGCCACTACGCCTTCGCCGAGCCCTGCTACGGCCTGCCGACGGTCGCCGAGCCGGACATGGCGGCCGACGTGAAGCGCGCCTTCGACTCCTTCCGGGACGCCGGCGCCGTCAACGTCGTGCCGTACTTCCGCTTCCCCGGCGGCTGCTACGACGACACCGCGCTGCACGCCCTCTCCCCCGCCCGGGTCACCGCCGTGCAGTGGGACGTGGTCGGCGGCGACGCCTTCGCGAAGGACCCCGACGCGGTGGCGGAGCAGGTCCTCTCCGGCGTCCGGCCGGGCTCCCTGGTCGTCCTCCACTGCACCCGCAGCGCCGCCCCCGCCACGGAGCGGGCGATCCGCCGGATCGTCCCCGAACTCCGCGCCCGCGGCTACCGCTTCGTGAAGGTCTCCGAACTGATGCGAGCGGGCTGACGAGGGCGGGCCCGTCGGGGAGTCGACCGGGGGGCCGACCGGGGGCGGCGGCGCGGGAAAGGCGGGGGCGGCGCTGCGGGAAAGGCGGGGGGCGGCGCTCAGTCGCACAGCTCCGCCAGCCTCACCAGCTCGTCCCGCACCTCCTCCCGCTCCTCCCCGGAGAGCGGCACGGCCCCGGCCTCGGCGAGCGCCGCCACCGCGACCTCCTCCTCGCCGAGCCGCCGGGCGACGTCCGCGCGCAGCACCAGGAGGCGCAGCAGCTGCACCGGGGTGGGCCGCTCGTCGTCGAGGCGGAGCGCCCGCTCGACGACCTTCGCGGCGCCCGCGAGGTCCTCCTTCGAGTCGGCGAGGAGGGCGGCGTGGTGCAGGGCGCGGGCGAAGGTGCCGCCGGGGGCGCGGTCGTGGTGGAGGTCTTCGCGGATGCGCTGCCCGACGCGGACGCAGTTGCCGCCGGGGTCGGTGAGCAGGAACTGCCGCATCCCGTAGCTGGTGTCCCGCAGCGCCCCGAGGCGCGGCAGCCCCCGGGTCGGGATCCGCCCGTACGCCTCCTTCAGTCCGTCCCGGAAGGCGGCGTACAGCCCGTCGACGTCGTCGGTGACGACGTAACAGGTGCTCGTCGAGGCGGCGGGGTCATGGTGCTTCACCCCGAAGAACTGCAGCTCCAGGGAGCCGCGCGCGACGGAGGCGTACGGGTTGGGGCTCCGCTGCCGGAAGGTGACCTCGAATCCGAGGGCGGTGTAGAAGTCCAGGACGGGCTGGAGGGCGTGACAGGGCAGGATCGGAATCGTTCGCTCGGCCATGCGCACCAGACTACTCAAATTTGACTAGTGAGGGGAACGGATCCGTGGATCCGCGGGGTCCCGCCTCAGCCGGAACAGGCCGTGCGCTGGGCCTCCTGCCACTCGCAGACCGGGCACAGCACGATCCCCTTGACCGACTCCGCGTACTCGGTCGGCTCCAGGCACAGCACACAGCGCGCGTACGGCCCCTCCGCCGCCTTGGGCGGACGGGGCGCGGGCTCGGGGGCGCAGTACGCACCGGATTCCGTGGTCATGTCATCGAGGCTACGCCCTACTCCAGACGCGCGGTGGCCCTCCCGGCCACGACCGCCGTCACCGCGGCGAGGACGACGGCGGCGGCGCAGGCGGCCCAGGGCGGGTCCGCCCCGCCTCCGGCGGCGACCAGGGCGGTGACCGCGTGCTTCGCGGGCGAGCCGGTGGTCACCAGCGCGAGCAGCGAGCCGAGCGGCAGCGCGGCCACCGACCAGCCCGGCGCCCTCACGAACGGCCGGGAGACGAGCGCGCCGACGACCCCGCCGGTGAGCGCGCAGGCCGTGGTGGCCAGGAGTCCGGCGAGCAGGGCGGCCGGGCCGCTCGTCCCGGCGAGGTCGCCCGTGCCCGTCACCGCGCCGGCCGCGACCGCGCCGACGAGCACCGGCCAGCCGGCGCCGGCGAGCAGGGCGGCCAGGTGCCCGCGGGACCGGCCGCCGGCCGCGGCGGTCACGGCGCGGGCGGCGGGCGGCTCCTGCGTCAGACAGATCCGCACCGACCAGGCGGAGACCGGCAGCAGCCCGGCCGCCGCGATGCCGAGCGACCCGAGGACGGGATCGCCCGGGCGGACGCCGACGGCGACGACGGCCGCGTACAGCAACAGCGGGGCGAGCCACCGCTGGGACCGGAGGAACAGCGCGGAGTGGTACCGCAGGAGCGCCGTCACACCCGCTCTCCTTCTCCACCGGCCCGGTGGGCGGCCACCGTCCCGGTCTCGACGCGGTGGACGTGCCAGGTGGCGCCGAGCAGGACCCGCAGCAGGTCGTCGGAGTCCGCTCCGCCGACCCGGAACAGCACGCCCTCGCCGTCGGCGAGCGGCACCCCGGCGGCCCCGCCGGGCAGGACGTCGGGCAGCGCCCGGCTCCCGGAGGCGACGATCCGCACGGAGGCGTGGTCGGAGGCATGGTCGGAGGCGTGGCCGGAGGCGTGGCCGGGGGTCTGCGCCTCCGCCCCGACCCGCCCGCCCGCGACGCGCAGGGTCGTGCCGGCCTCCCCCGCGAGCCGGCGCGGATCGTGGTCGACGAAGAGGACGGTGGCGCCCGCCGCGACCCGCTCCCGCACCGCCCGGTCGAGCTCCGCGCGGGCCTCGGGGTCGAGACCGGTCCACGCCTCGTCCAGCACGAGGAGCCCGGGTTCGGCCAGCAGGGCCTGGGCGACGGCCACCTTCTGGGCGGTGCCCTTGGAGAGGGCGGCCAGGGCGGTCCCGGCGTACGCGCTCGCGCCGAACCGTTCCAGCCACTCCCCCGCCCGGGCGCGGGCCGGGCCGGTCCGCAGACCCTGGAGGCGGCCCAGGTGGACCAGGTAGTCGAGGGACGTGAACGGCAGGGCGGGCGGGAAGCGCTCGGGGACGTACGCGGTCCGGGGCGGGCGGCCGGTGATCCGGCCCTCGGCGGGGGCGTCGACACCGGCGACCAGCCGCAGCAGCGTCGACTTCCCCGACCCGTTCGCGCCGCCCGCCCGGACGAGCCGGCCCGGGGGCAGCTCCAGGTCGACGCCGCGCAGCACCCACGGGCCGCGCGGCCCGTACCGGCGCCCCACCCCCGCGAGCCGCACCGGCCCCCGCCCTCCCACGCTCGTGCCCATGGACGCGATCCTCGCCCGGCCGACGCCCCGCCCACAAGATCCGGCCGCGCGGGGCGGTGGCAGACTTGCCGGGTGAGCAGCAACGACACCGATCCCCGCGACGAGAAGCCGCAGTTCGTCCTCCCCCTGGTGGTGCGGATCGAGCGCGACGCGCCCCCGGCCCGTACCGACGCCCTGGAGACCGCCGCCCGCGCCGTGCTCCGCCTCCTCACCGACGAGCGCGCGCTCGGCGAGGGGGAGTGGGCGGCGGCCGTCGCCGACTGGGAGGACGCCCGCATCCGCAAGGTCGTGCGGCGGGCGCGCGGCGCGGAGTGGCGGCGGGCCGAGGCCCTTCCCGGCATCACCGTGACCGGCGAGGCCGCGGAGGTACGCGTCTTCCCGCCGGTGCCGCTGGACGGCTGGCCCAAGGTCCTGGCCAAGCTCCAGGTCTCCGGCACCGACCTCGACGACCCGGCCGCGCCCGGCCCCGTGCCGGAGGGCTCGGCGCTGCTCTGGACCAACCCGGGGCTCGGCATGTCGGCCGGCAAGGCGATGGCCCAGGCCGGGCACGGCGCCCAGCTGCTGTGGTGGGCGCTGGACGACTCCGCCCGCGCGGCCTGGCGGGAGGCGGGCTTCCCGCTGGCCGTGCGCACGGCACCGGAGGCCGACTGGCCCGCCCTCGCCGCGAGCGGCCTGCCCGTCGTCCGGGACGCGGGCTTCACGGAGATCGCGCCGGGCAGCGCGACGGTGGTGTCGGCGTTCCCCGGCGTGCTGACGACGGCGGGCGGCGCGGCCTGAGCCGGGCCGCGGCGGGGACCGGGGGCGGGGCGGGCGGGGCCGGGCGGGCCTGGCGGGACCGGGAACCTCAAATGAAGCTCTGAACCTCTTCCCCCTTGGGTTCGACCGGCTTCGCCGGGGTCATCACGTGGGTGACTGAGGACCGAAGGAGGGGGACATGACGGAACTCGGCATCGGCATCGGCTGGCGTCCCGAGATCGCGGACGCGGTCGAGGAGCTGCCCGGGGTCGACTGGGTGGAGGTCGTCGCGGAGAACGTGTGCGCCGACCACCCGCACGCGTCGCTGGCGAGACTGCGGGCGCGCGGCGTCACGGTCGTACCGCACGGGGTGTCGCTGGGGCTCGGCGGGGCGGACCGGCCGGACCCGGAGCGACTGGCCGCGCTCGCGGCGAAGGCGGAGGCGCTGGGGGCGCCGCTCGTCACCGAACACATCGCGTTCGTCCGGGCCGGGGGGCCGCTGACCGCGACCCCGCGCCTGGAGGCCGGGCACCTGCTGCCGGTCCCCCGCACCCGGGACGCCCTGGACGTGCTCTGCGAGAACGTGCGGATCGCGCAGGAGTCGCTGCCGGTGCCGCTGGCCCTGGAGAACATCGCCGCGCTCTTCTCCTGGCCGGGCGAGGAGATGACGGAGGGCCGGTTCCTGGCGGAGCTGGTGGAGCGTACGGGGGTACGGCTCCTCATCGACGTCGCCAACCTCCACACCAACCACGTCAACCGCGGCGAGGACCCGGCGCTGGCGCTCGCCGAACTGCCGGTCGAGGCCATCGCGTACGTCCACGTCGCGGGCGGCCTCGAACGGGACGGCGTCTGGCACGACACCCACGCGCACCCGGTCCCGGAGCAGGTCCTGGACATCCTCGCCGACCTCGCCGGGCGGGTCGCCCCACCGGGCGTCCTCCTGGAGCGCGACGACCACTTCCCGCCCGCGACGGAGCTCGCCTCGGAGCTCTCGGCGATCCGCGCGACGGTGGCGGCGGCCCGCCGGACGGACGCGGCGGACGTCCGGGCCGCCGAGGCCGCCGGCACCGGCCGGCTCGCCGGGCGCCACGGCGTCGGCGCGGCCGCCCTGCGCGCGGGCCGCGCCCTCGCGGGCGG